>CAZLHW010000007.1:0-9001 GCA_964559085.1 uncultured Acidobacteriota bacterium
TTCAACTCCTGTTCGTCGATTCCCAGGAGTTTGCCCAAAATCTCCTCATTATGCTCGCCTACGGCGGGAACGCGCATCTTGCGGTTGCCCGGGGTTTTGGACATTTTATAAACCGAACCACTGAGCTTCACTTTGCCTGAAATGGGCTGTTCCACCTCGACGATCATTTCCCTGCTCAGAAGGTGGGGATCGCCGGCCACTTGCTCGAAAGTGGGCAAATGTGAACAAGGAACCCCGAATTTCTTTAAAACCGCAATTATTTCTTCGACGCTTTTTCCCCGGCACCATGCCTGTACCAGGCCATCGACCTCTTCCATATTCTTGGTACGGAGTTCTCGGGTTGCGAAGCGCGCTTCATCTTTAAGGTCTTCCCGCCCCATGGCCTGGAGAACTTTCTGCCATTGAGGATCCGTTATCGTGCAGATCACCACATATCCGTCTTTGGCGTTGTAGACGCCAAACGGTGCAGAACTGCTGAGTTTGTTGCCGTACCTTTTGGGCGGGATACGCGTGTCAAAATAATCGGCGCGATCCGGGAAAACCATTGCCCAGATTCCGTCCTGCATGGAGATATCGATCGACTGGCCTTGTCCTGTTACTGTGCGGTAATAGAGCGCTGCGAGGATTGCGATCACTCCGTTGTATCCGCCCATATAGTCGCCCAATGAAATACCCGCCTTGAGCGGCTCGCCGTCGGGATACCCGGTCACGCTCATCAGCCCGCCCATCGCCTGGGCTACGACATCGTAGCTGACGTCGTTGCGGCGCGGGCCGGTCTGTCCGAAGCCCGAGATGGACGCATAGATTATCTTGGGATTGATTTTGCTCACCTCTTCGTAACTCAATCCCAGGCGTTCCATCCCTCCGGGGGCGAAGTTTTCCACCAGAATATCCACTTTAGTCACAAGCTGCCTGACGATCTCGATTGCTTTCGGGCTTTTCAGATTCAGCGTGATGCTCTTTTTGCCCCGGTTATAGGAGAGGAATTGATAAGACTCTCGCTTGGGCGTCATAGGCATGGCCTGGCGTTCGGGTTCGCCTCTGCCCGGCATTTCTATCTTGATGACCTCGGCGCCCAGCTCGCTCAGCACCGATGTACAATGGGGACCCGATAAATACTGTGTAAAATCCAATACCCGGACACCATCCAACGCCTTAGGCATTATCCTTTTCTCCTTTTTAACGGTTCCCGGTTCAGATCCCGGTTCGCAGGTTAAACGAAAGCAGTACCAGACCGGGATTTGCGACCGGCGTCCGACACTCGTTCCCCGTTTCAATTCATAAAATAGAAATTTAGGCGTTTCCATCCTGTAGAGCAAGCGCAATGCATCCGTGGAGGATAGTCGCGCATCCGCTTTTGCAGATGCCGGTCGGGTTCTATTTTCTCCTGTTCCTGCCGATCGACGGCCGGCGCCTGATTCCGGGGCTTCGAAGAATCCGCAGGCAGGGTTCTGGAAGGTGAAACCGATTCCAAAGGCCCACCGTGGCGCGTTCTGCGGCAGGCCTCGCAATGACGTCCATGGCGCGATGGGGATCCGCGGCGGGTAGCGGCAATACGATGCCTAATCCTGAAACATCTTTCCCGGGTTCAGGATATTCATCGGATCCAGCGCCTGCTTGATGCGCTTCTGCACGTCAACCGATACGGGACCCAGCGCCTGTTCGAAATAGGGGCGTTTCAACACGCCGACGCCGTGTTCGCCCGACAGCGTCCCGCCGCAGGCGAGAGCGATGCTGAAAATTTCGCGCACCATCTGCTCGACCTTCCGCCATTCCTCGGGCTTCCGCTTATCGAATAAGATGTTCGGATGCAGGTTCCCGTCGCCCGCATGGCCGAAGATAACGATGGGCAAACCATAGTCGGCGCTGATGGCGCGGAGCTTCTGTACAACATCGGGAATCGCGCTGCGCGGAACGGTGATGTCTTCGCCCAGCTTGTTGGGCGCCTTGCGGGCGAGCGATGGCGAAATCGACCGGCGCGCTTTCCAAAGACCGGCTCTCTCGGATTCATCCCGGGCAACCTTGACCGTGCGCGCTCCATTTTCCCTGCAGATCCTTCCCGCCGCTTCTGCGTCCGGCTTGACAGTCAGTTCAACGGAGGCGTGGGTCTCGAAGAGGAGCGAGGCCTCGATGTCCGTCGTCAGTCGGAGATGCATCGCTTCCTCGATGCACGTGATCGCGGTCTGATCCATCAGTTCCAGGCTTGCGGGAACGATGCCTTCAGCGAGTATGGCATTGACCGTCCGCGACGCATTCGCCAGCGCATCAAATTCTGCGAGAGCGGTTTTTGTGAAACGCGGTTTGGCGACGAGGCGCAGAAGCGCTTCGGTGATTAATCCCAGAGTGCCTTCAGAGGAAGTGAAAAGTCCGTTTAAATTGTACCCGGTTACATCCTTAATAGGTTTGCCGCCGGTTTTTAAAATCCTTCCATCCGCGAGCACCACCGTCAGGCCAAGGACATAGTTGCCTGTGACGCCGTATTTCAGGCAGCGCGGGCCCCCCGCATTACAGGCGATGTTGCCCCCGATCGTGGAGTGCCGGATGCTCGACGGATCCGGCGGATAGAATAGCCCGATCCTTTCGACCTCGGCCTGCAGATCCGCCGTAACGACGCCGGCCTGTGCGAGGACGGTGGAGTTGCCCGTATCGATTTCCAGAATCCGGTTCATGCGCGTAAAACTGACCACGATACCGCCTGCGCGAACGGGTATGGAGCCTGCGGCCAGTCCCGATCCCATGCCGCGCGCGATGACGGGAATGCGGGCGTCTGCAGCCATTTTTATGATTTCGGCCGTCTGCTCCGTTGTTTCCGGAAGCACAACCACTTCCGGAACGCCCTCGGCAAAAGTCCCGTCATAGCTGTAAACGGCAAGATCCTCCGGCGTACAAAGCACGCCGTCTTTGCCGGCGATGCGCCTGAGGTTTTCGATAATTTTATTTTCCATCCGCACCCCCGTAGGCTTCATCCAATAAAGTTACCGGGTGCACCACGCGAACCCGGAGCCCGCGCCGCTGCAATCCCGTATTCAATTGCATCTGGCAGCCCGGGCAACCGGAAGCGAGGATGCGCGCTCCGGTCTTCTCTACATTGTCGATTTTGCGGCCGAGCACTTTCAAGGAGGTATCGTAATGCGTGATGAGCTGGCTCCCCGCCGAACCGCAGCACCAGTCTGCTTCGGGCATTTCGACAAATTCCAGGCCGTCGATCATGGACAGCAGCTTCCTTGGCTCGCTCCAGATCTTCTGCGCGCGGCGCAGATGGCAGGGGTCGTGGTAAGTCACCTTCATGTCGAGGCGCTTCGGCGGCTTGCGCAATGGTATCTGGGAAAGAAATTCGCTGATATCGCGCACTTTCCGGCTGAAGGTTTCGGCGCGCGCCGCCCAATCGGGATCCTTGGCGAGAAGAGAGTGGTATTCCTTGAGTGTCGAGCCGCAGGTGGCGCAGTCGGTGAGGATAAAGTCAACGTTCAAGCGCTCGAATATCTCAATATTGTGCCGGGCCTGTGCTTCTACCAGGTCCATTCGGCCGTAGCCGCGCGCCGGCATGCCGCAGCATTCGATTTCCTTCGGTGTTACGACGGTGCATCCGTTGCGGGCCAGGACGCGCAATGTTGCCGCGCTCTGATCGGCAAAGAGAAGACTTTGCGCGCAGCCGAGAAAAAAGCCGATGCGATAGCGCGCTTCGCCATAGGGCTCCGTGATTTCCGGGAGGATACGGCGCAGGGGGCGCTGCGGAATCCGCGGCAGCATCGCTTCCAGATCGCGGATTTTCTTTGGCAGCAGGCGATTCAAACCCAGCATATAAACCAGGCGCCGGATGCCAAGCTTTTCATATAGGCGCAATGGGAGCGTTGCAAGCTCCATCCGGTCTGCGTGGGAGATCAGGCCGCCAAATAGCCACTGTTTCCATTTTGCCGGACGGATCTGCTCCTGGACATGCCGCATGGAAAGGGCAAGGTCCGCCGGTTTGATGCCTACCGGGCAGACATCATTGCACGCCATGCAGGCGAAACAACCGTACATTTGTTCGGAAAGATTCGGGCTGAGTTCGAGCCGGCCTTCCAGTCCCTTTCGCGCAAGCGCAACCCGGCCGCGCGGGGAGGCTGTTTCCTTGAGGTGCTCCCGGTATGTCGGGCAGGTGGCGAGACAAAGTCCGCAGCGGATGCAGTTCAGATATGCGGTTTCGTCCGGCTTCTTGATTTCCAAACCAAACTCCCTAAAGAACCCGCCGCGAATTTCACCAAAACAATAAATCCATTTGTGTAATTCGTGTAATTCGTGGCGTTTTTATCCCCAGGATCGAGCATCCAGCACTGCCTTAATGATGCCGTCCTCGCGCCGCTCGTACATGGCAAACGCCTTTGCCGCATCACGCATGGCAAACCGGTGTGTGATCCATTTCGATAATTCTCCGGCGTTATCCCTATAAAGATCCCGCGCTCTCGCGAGGTATTCCTTCCAGTCGGGAGTGACGGTTCCCAGGAGCGTCGCATTCTTGCGGAAGAAAGTCTCGTATTGAAACGCGTATACCGGTTGGTCGGGCACTCCGAACGCGACGACGGTCCCGTACTTGCGTACGAGTTCCAGGCAATCGTTGATGGTATCCGTCTGGTGCCCGACCGCCTCGATGCAGATGTCCGGAGGATTCAGAGTTTCAGGGCGGATCCGCGACTCCTGTATTGCTTCAATGCTCCGGCAGCAGATTGTTCGGGTGGCCCCCAGCGCTTCTGCGCGGCGACAGCGTTCCGGAACCGGATCGATCCCGATCAGGGATCCCGCGCCGCCTCTCTTTAAAAGCCAGCAAAAAAGCAGTCCGATCGCTCCAAGCCCCACCACCGCCACCGATTTTCCTCGAAAGTCTCCGAGCCGGTCCACGGCATTCAGGACCGTCGACAGCGGCTGGATGATGCAGGCGGCGCCGAGATCTTCCACCGAAGAATCCAAACGCACGGTCTTGGACTCGGGCGCGAGATAGTATTCGGCCATTCCCTGATTCCCGTCCGGAATTGAAAGGACGATGTCTCCCGGACGGAATTCCGCGGAGGCGCTTTCCACCACTTCTCCCGTGCATTCGTGAATAGGAGCGCCGACAGGCAGAGGATAGGTCGCGGATCTTTTGTTTCCATTGAAGAATGGAATATCGCTGCCGCAGGTCAATGCGGCCGCGGTTCGAACCAGAACATAGTCCCTGTTGCCGGGCGGCAGTTCGGGCACGGGCACTTGAATGAACTCCAATAAATGCGGCCGAACAACCTGAAGCGCTTTCATCAGCATGAGGGTTTCTCCTGGACGACGGGGAGCGTCAGCATTGCGTGCGGCACGATCAGGACATCACAGGCGGATCCAAGCTTTGCGGTCGCTATTTGCAACGCTTCCTCCATGGTTGCCGCCGGAATCATTTTGCATGCGGCGACAATATCCGGGCACTCGCTCCCCACAATTATTACATCCGTTTTTTCCAGAACTTTCGCCATGACAAAGGCTCTCTGCTGGCCCGGGGGATACCCGTTGCGCCGCGCATCATCCAGAATGAAGGAAACGTCCGGCGCATCCCGCATTGCCGACAGGAACCTCTGTTCCCCGACACCGCTGCCGGCCCCTTCTTCGCAGCGGGCAGGGATGATGAAGCATCCGCCCGGACGAAGAACGCAGGTTGGTGCGAAGAAGAGATAGGACGGAGCGCGGCTTGCCTGGTAAAGGTTGCAGTCCTTTGGAAACCCGACGCCTCCAATTGCAATGTCGTATTGTTGCGGTATCGGCACTTCGTAGACGGAACGGGCGAAAGCGACCAGATCCCGGAATGCCGATTCCGGATCGCCGGCGGCTACCCGAAGGAGACGCTTATCGTCGTCAAGCACGACATTAATGATGAATCGAAGCCCGGCGCGCCGCGCCGCCTCCGTGACCGCTTCATTAAAAGGATTTCCTTCGATCCGGCCCAGGCGAGTGCCCGGATGGTCCACAAAGGCCGGGCCGTGCGTGTAGGCAATCAGCTCTTCCCCTGCAGCTCCCACGGCCAGGGTTTTCGGTCCGCCCGAATAGCCGGCATACTGGTGCGGTTCGACGATTCCGGTGGCAATAACAACATCGGCTTCCATGACAGAATGGTGCACCGACACGGGAACGCCGCCGGCAGTCCTGCCGAGATCTATCAGCGCGGCCGCATTCTGCGGCTCATTGTCTATCACGCGATATCGATGCACAATATCTGCGCCGAGCTTTGCTACCTTCTCTTCTGTGGTGGATGGGCGGTGCATCCCTATGCCGCAGAGCAAGGTAATGTCGTTGTCCCGCACGCCGCCTGCTTCAAGCTCTTTTAAAATCGGCGGGATAAGGATCTGATCCGGGCAGGAGCGCGTGATGTCTGTAAAGACAACGCAAACGCGGTTGCCGGATTGAACGATTTCACGCAGCGGCCGTGATCCGATAGGATGAGCCAGGGCTTCCGCAACAGCAGCAGACACATCTTCGATGGGTTGAGCAGCTCTCGTAATAACCTCTGTAACCCGCATTGCGGAGGGCAAGGAAAACTGAATCGACTGTTTGCCATAAGGCACGATATACATTTTCCTTTTCCTCTCTTTTTCTAATTTTTTATTCTATCGCCTCGTTCCATATTACGAAAGCATGTTCCATAGAGCAGAATAATTCCATTTCAAAGCCTTGTCAAATCAGCTGACCATTTCGCTTTCTGAATTTTTGTTCCATTATACGAAAATGATTGACATGCAGCGGAATGAAGTATATATTGGAACGCGATTTCGCATAATGGAACGGACTGGAGGGTTGATTATGAGTAAAGTGCCATTTGTTGCGGCAAAGGATGTGGAAGGCGAGTTTCGGACTCCGCCCAGAACATCCAAACTCCTTTTGGCTCCAAAATTCGGGGGAGTCAAGAATGTGTCGATGGGCATGAACATCACGGAAGTGGGAAGTCAGATTCCGGATCATGTCCACGATACATCCGAAGAAGTTCTGTTCTTGATCAGTGGCAAGGCTCGGATAGTTATTGAGGGGGAAGGTTCCTGGGAAATCGGGCCGGAAACCGCGTTTTATTCGCCGCTCGGGAAAAAGCATAGGGTAGAAAACATAGGGGACGAGCCTCTCAGGATCGTCTGGTGTTATTGTCCGCCATTGCCGTCTCATTGCAGCTAATATCAGTAATTTACTAAGGAGATTCTAGTCATGATTTTCGATGCAACTCGTAAGGCTATGAAAAAGCTTGGGCTTCCGGAGGGTGATGCCTTTGATCTGCCCTCCTCGACAAAGAGATTCCCTGACGGTGCCGCGTTCCGTATTGAATGCCCGACCGTTAACTCTGCTGAAACGGTGGCCGCTCTTCTGGATACCGCGGACAAAACCGGCGTCACCATCAACCGGATCACGGAAACCTTCGGCATGTTCCGTCATACAGCGGCAGAGATCAAAGAATACTGCAAACTCTGCAATCAGTACGGCTGCGAACTGCTGCTCTCCACCGGTCCCCGTGCGACTTATGACACGGGCGCAACGGTTCTTTCTCCCCAGGGCGTAAGAGTCAGTTATCGTCTCCGCGGCCAGGAACAGTTGATTCGCGCGATCGAAGACATCAAGCGCGGCTATGAACTCGGCTGCCGCGGCTTTCTGATCTATGACGAAGGCATGCTGTGGGTTGCCAACGAAATGCGCAAGAACGGCGACCTCCCGAAGGACATTGTATTCAAGTGCTCCGCTCATCTTGGCCATTGCAACCCGGCGTCCATGAAGCTCTTGAAGGATCTCGGCGCCGACAGCATCAACCCGATCCGCGATCTGCAGATCCCGATGCATGCCGCCATCCGTCAGGCAATCGGCGACACGCCGCTGGACATCCACACCGACAATCCTCCGGGATCCGGCGGATTCATCCGCGTGTACGAAGCTCCCGAGATCGTTCGCGTGGCCGCTCCTCTGCACTGCAAGACCGGCAACTCCGTCATCGGCGGACACGGCGAAATGACCGGAGCTTCCGAAGGCAAGAGAATGGCCGCCCAGGCGACAATCGTTGTCGAGATGATCAACCGGTTTGCTCCGGAACTGAAGCAGTCCGGGAGAAGAACCAAGGATATGTGTGTTCCTGTTGTATAAGACTGAACCTTGCTCCGCGGAAGTCCATTCCGCAGATTAGGAGGAGTCATGGGAAAATGGGGAGACTGGGGAAAATGGGAACTGCCCCCGAAGGGCGGCCAGATGGAAACCCCTGGAGTTTATCTCCAGACCATGAACATGACGCAGATCAACGAGCGTCTCAAGACAAACGATCTGATCATTGTCCCGGTCGGAAGCACGGAATGTCATGGGGCCGCTCAACCTATCGGCGAAGACACATTCCTCGTCACGCGCATGGCCGAACAGGTGGCCGCGAAGATGGGGTGCACGATTGCCATGCCGGTTTGGTACGGATCGCATCCGTATAACCATCTGGGCATGCCGGGAACGGTTGTTGTTCCCGAAGACGCCTTTCTGGCAAATCTGCGGGCCATAATCGCCGGCCTGTGGAATATGGGTTTCAGAAAGCAGATTTTTCTGAACGGCCACGGCCAGGAAGAAGTCATTCCGCTCGCGCTCCATCAGTGGGCGAAAAAATATCAGGTTCCGGCGATATTGATTTCGCTGCACTGGGAGACAGTCATTCATGATCATCTCAGGACCAAGGAATATGGAGGGCCCTTCGAGACACAGTTTTCGCATGCGGACGAAGCGGAAGCATCGTATTCTCTCGCCCTCTTCCCTGAATTCTGTGATATGAAACTGGCTGTAGACAACAAGCCCTCCGGCTTTATTCCCAAGGGACATGTGGACGGCGGCGGGGAAGTGTATCACCGACCGATCCGGGGACACGAGCATGTTGGCTTGAGCGGCTCGGAAGTGAATGTCTACCCGGAAGGCGTGATCGGGCATCCAACGCTTGCCAGTGCGGATAAGGCCTATGCAGGCATTAACGAACTGCTGGACTATATGTGCAAGCTGATCACCGATATTA
>CAZLHW010000007.1:9011-17564 GCA_964559085.1 uncultured Acidobacteriota bacterium
ACCCGCCCGGGAAATTGCCCCCGGCGGATAAGCTCACTCACCGGGCTGCGAAGGAAATTGAAGCACTCCTGAAGGGCCCGTTGAACGGTGGAAAGCACATTTACACGGTTGCCTACCCACCCTAGTTTTTTGCAGAAATCTTTGCAGGAAAGGGGCGCGCGTGTTTTGAGCAGCAGCGCGCGCCCCCGCTGTTCACGCAGGACTCTTCGAGCATAATCTGAATTCGCAGACCGGAAAGGGGGTTCGCTTTGTCACAACCAGTGCGTGCCGTGGATAGAGCTCTCGACATTCTGCTCTGCTTCACCCGCGAAGAGCCCACCCGCTCGCTGACCCAGATTGCCGAATCGATTCACATGTCCAAAACCACGGTGCACCGACTGTTGGCCACTCTGGAGAACAAGCGCTTCATCACGCGGGACAATAATACCGGTCTGTATCGCCTCGGGCTCCGCTTTGTCGAGATGGCCTCCATCGTCCTCCAGGATGTTGAGCTGCATCGATGGGCGCAGCCGTACTTGCAGCGCCTTGCCAGTGAATACGGAGAAACCGTCGACCTGTCGATCCTGGACGGGTCCGACGTTATTTATCTTGAAGTGATCGAAAGCCCCCAGCGCGTCAAGCTGGCGGCTGCCGTCGGTCAGCGGTTGCCGGCGTTCCTGACCGCATCGGGTAAAGCTCTGCTCGCCTACCTTCCGGAAGAACAAACCCGGCAGATCATCCACGATAATCTTTCGAAAACTTCCAATTTTAATCCGGCGACAATCACGGAGATGATGGCGGACCTGCGCCTCACGGCGGAACGCGGCTATGCGATCTCCGAACAGGAATATGAGGATGAGATCAATGCGGTTGCCGCGCCCATTTTCGATAAGGACAGGCAGCCTATAGCCTCCATCGCCATTGTCGGTCCCTCCTACCGCCTCAACAAAGACCGCCTGCCGTCGCTCGGAGAGTCGCTTCGTCAGTTGACCCAGTCCATAACCAACGAAGTCGGCATCGCTGCTCTCTCCGCCATCGTTCGCAAAACCCGCACCCGCTAAAGAACCTCCTATAAAGTGTCAAACACGGTATCGAGATCGGAATCCGGAATGTCAAACACTACATTGTGCGGCGGCAGCGGTTCTTCGCGCATGTATTCGGGAATTCTATAGTCCTGTTGCGTGATGCCGGCCCTGCGGTTGAATTCAAGTTCGTTGCGCAGCACATTCCGGTTGAACTGATCGTAATCCTCCTTCGTCCAGCCCCATCCGTATATGCCGTTGATCATATCGACCATGAGCTGCGGATTGGAGATGTTGGGCGGCCGTGCAAAGAGACACAGTCCGGTGCTGTCGAGCATGGCCGCAATGATCTGCAGCTTCAGGGAGAGCTCTTTCTGGCCCGCAGTGCCGAGGGGAGGAACCTCGGCGCGCGACCCAAAGGCATTTCCTGCGGTGTGATCGGCACCTTGGGGGGAAGTCGCGTAGGTGACTCCGTTGCCTTTGAGGGAGCGCGGGTCGTATCCCGGTATTGCCTGATTGAGGCAGACGGGTACGCGGCGAATCCCGAGCACGCGCCCCGTTACCGCGGCGCCGCAGCCGAGCACGCGCCCGAGCACGGTCCCCTCGCCAACCTGCTTGAGAAGCCCGATGATTCCGTCCACATCGCCGAAATTTGCAAGACCCGCTTCCAGAGCCACTCCCAGGGCTGCCCCGGTCTCGATAGTGTCGAGCCCGAAATCGTTGCACATGTAATTGATCGTCGCGACATCATCCAGCTTTCCAAGGCCGAGGTTGGAACCGATTAGGGCAATCGTCTCGTACTGGACGGAGCCGACAACGGCTTTGCCCGATTCGTCGTTGAACAGATTCCGGCATGCAATGACACAACCGGGCATGCAGCGCGTTCCGACCTTGCCTTCGCGCGCGAGTATGATTTCGCGCAGTTTTTCCCCGCGCAATTCGGCGGCATGCTCGAACTGGCCGCTGGAGAAATTGCGCGTCGGCATCGACCCCATTTCGTTGACGGCGCCCACAATGGAGGCGGTGCCGTACAGATGCTGCGATCCCTTGGTGCCCAGTTTAGGGCTTTTGATCAGCTCCTGCGCAAAAGCTTTGGCGGCTTTTCGGAATATCTCTTCATTGGCGAGTTTGCGCGACTTGCCGACGGGCTTGCGGATGACTACCGCTTTCAATCCCTTGCTTCCCATAACGGCTCCGAGGCCGCCGCGGGCTGCGTGGTTACTGCGCTGATCCCGCTCTCCCGTCGAAGAAATGCCGGCGCCCGTCATCAGATATTCGCCGGCCTGCCCGATGCATATGACGGTGCTGTCCGCCCCGTAGCGCTGCCAGAGCTTGTCGGAAGTCGCGTAGGTTCCCAGGCCGACAAGATCATCGGCGGGTTCCAGCCGGGCGTTTTCGCCTTCAATCACAAGGGTCTGGAACTGCTTCGGTTTTCCCTGGTTTTCGACCACGATTGCTTTGATTTCATATTTGCCCAGTGAATCCCCGCCGGTACCTCCGGCATTCGCTTCTTTGACGCCGCCCGTCAAAGGGCTCTTTGCTCCGACCGACAGTCTTCCTGCCGTCGCAACCATGGCACCCCCGAGCAAGCCCGGAGAAAAAATCAGCTTGTTGTGCGGACCAAGCGCATCGCACGTCGGCGGGACTTCATCAAGGAGAAGCTTTGCAATGAGAGCCCTCCCGGCAAGCTGTTCATAGACTTTTGGAACAGGCTCCCAGCGAATCTGGGAATCCCGCATATCAATACGCAAAAGTTTCATAGCGCAACCTCCTGTGTGCATAAAACGAAGAATAAAAGAGGACAACGTCGGCTTAGATTCTATCCGCCGGAAGCAGGCGGAAGGATCAGAACTTCGTCTCCTTCCCTTAAAAGTGTATCCATTCCCCGGAGGTACTGGATTGTCTGGCCGTTAATCATGACGCGCACATGGGGATTGAGTGTGCCGTCTTCCGGGTTGAAAAGGTGGGGATAGAGTCTGTCCCCCCACCTCGATTTCATATAAGCCAAAAAGTCTTCGATGGTGGACTCCCCTGGAATGTCGATCCCCAGGGTTCGGTGACCGATAGCCTGTTTGATTCCCAGGATGGTGTGCAGCGTGATCTTCATGGCGATAGCCTACACCTTCAAGGCGTCCGCAACATATTCCAGTCCCAGAGTCACAAGCTTTTCACGGGTAGGTATTCCCGTCTTTTCATCCCATCCCCGCTCCCGGTAATACTCGTCGAGCATCGCATTAAGATCTTCTCTGCTGATCTTCTGTCCCTTGGACGCGCCGGCCTTAAGGGGTTCGGTCATGAGTCTTTCAGGCAGGGTGTCGTCGTCGCGCGTGAAGCCCTCCCGAATGTTGAATGCTTTTGCCAGATTGGTGAGCCGTTCTCCCACCCGCATCACATCGTCCGCAGTAAGCGACAATCCCGTGATGGCTTCCATAAGGTCGGCCGTATTCTGGAGGGCGATGGCCGGTACTGCCATATCGAGCAGGAACTTGCACATCGGAGCGCAGTCGCAGGTGACCGCTTGGATGTCTTGGTTCCACATCGTGAGCTTGCCTTTTCCTTCCACGGCAAGGCGATCAACCTGGTACGGAAAAGGCACGCCGAAGATTTCCTGGAAGGCGTAACCCTTGCAATGGTCCGCCCCCGTGTAGGCGGTTGCATAATTCAACCCGTGCGCTTTTGCTCCCCGCACATCGTATCCGGCAAGTTCGAGCCCTTTGACCTGGATCGCGAACTTTTCGGAGCCCTTCCCAATTTTTCTTGCTGCAGCTCGGCTTCCATCCGCCAGGAGGTCTCCAATGCCGTCGCGAAAAGCCATCATTTGCAAGACCTGCATCATCGCTCTGTCGTTTCCGAACCGCAGATCAATACCGCCGGTATCGTTGAGCGTTAAAAGTCCTTTCTCAAAACACTCCATTGCAAAACCGATCGTCACTCCGGCGGAAACACTGTCGAGTCCCAGCTCGTCCGCAAGGCGGTCCGCCGCGATGACGGCGTCGATATCGTCGATAGCGTTGTTGCTTCCAAACGAATAAACCGTTTCAAAGTCCGGACCCTCCGAAAGAACCCCGGCATAGGGGCCTTTTTGCGCCATTTTCATCTGGCTGCAGCCCACGGGGCAATCATGGCAGTGCTCTTTGCCGATCTTTCGCGTCGTCTGGGAATCCAGCGAAAGCCCCTTCGCAATGAATTCGCCCGTCGCGGTCCAATTCCTGGCAGGTAAAATGCCCATTGCGCCCGTGACCTCCACGACCATGGGAGTGCCGTGTTGCGCGAACTCCGGATAGAGAACAGGGCTTTCCTTGAATGCTTTGAGCAGGGCGCTGCGCGCCTTGTTGTATTTCTCCCTTGATGCGATGGGGACGGACTCCGTTCCCCGGATGGCGATTGCTTTCAGATTTTTGGACCCCATGACGGCGCCAAGCCCTTTGCGGCCGACCGCGCGGCGTTCATTGATCATGGCTGCTATTTTTGAAAGGCGTTCGCCGGCCGGGCCGATGCAGCATACGCGCACATTTTGATCGCGCAGCTCATCTTTAATGATCTGCTGGCAATCGAAAGTCCGCGTCCCCCAGCAATGGGACGCATCACGGAACCGGACATTGTTGTTGGCGATGGCGATGTAGGTTGGTTTATCCGCTTTCCCTTCGATGATGATGGCGTCCCATCCGGCGTATTTCATCTCCGCGGGGAAATGGCCTCCGGAAAGGCCTACTCCGACGGCGCCCGTAAGCGGCGATTTTGCTGCGACAGCCATCCGGCTGGAACAGGGCACTCCGGCGCCCGTAAAGGGTCCCGGAGCGAAGATGAGTTTATTTTCAGGGCCGAGAGCATCCGTCCCGGGCTTTACCTCATCGTAAAGATATTTGATGCCGAAGCCCGCTCCGCCCATGAAGTCCTTTGCCGTAGTCTCCGGCAAAGGTTCTACCGTCGATGTTTTATCAGACAGATTAATGCGCAGGACTTTTCCTGTATAGCCACCGGAATACATACACACTCTCCTTGCCACTGGAATCCATGTGAGCTTTCTACCGTATGATTTAGAATGAAAAAGCAGGTGAGTCAAGGAAACTGTCAAACAGAGTCGATTTCCCGAAAAGAGGTGCGGAGCGATCAAGCTCCGGCCTTGCCGTGCAGTGCACCCCATCCTTCACACGTCCTGCAGGCAGTGTTACAATCCCTACCCTGAAGATAAACACAAAGGAGTAAACGGATGCCTGTTTCAGTTCTTAAGGATATAACAGTTGTAGAATGCGCTACCTACGTCACCGGTCCCTACGCGACGGCTTTGCTGGCCGATCTGGGAGCGCGGGTGATAAAAATCGAATCGCTGCCGGACGGAGATCCTTATCGCTACTTCGCTCCCGGCGAGTATTACAGCCCGAACTTTGCGCATCTGCATCGAAACAAACAGAGCATCTCGCTGGATCTGAAATCTCAGGAAGGCAAGCAGATCTGCCTCGACCTGGTCCGGAAAGCCGATGTTTTTGTGGAGAATTTCCGCCCCGGCGTTGCCGACCGGCTCGGGCTGGGTTATGAAGCGTTACAGGCGCTGAATTCAAAGCTGATCTATTGCTCCATTTCGGCTTTCGGCAAATCCGGTCCTTATGCCAAGAAGCCGGGGTTCGATACCCTGGGTCAGGCAATGAGCGGACTTCTGGGTCTATTAGCGGATCCTGAAGATCCGAAGATCATGGGTGTCGCTCTGTCGGACTACGTGACGGGATTCTCGGCCGCCTATGGAATTCTCGGCGGATTGCTGGCGCGGCAGAACAGCGGCCGGGGGCTGAAAGTGGAAACCTCATTACTGCAGGCGACCCTGTCTTTCATAGGAGAGACTGCTGCGGGCTATTTCGCCACAGGCACGATTCCCACGCGCATTGCCCGCGTCAAAAACGGCCATGCATTCGCATTTGTAACAAAAGACCGTTTGCCGTTGGCTATTCATTGCTCAGTGCCGGAAAAATTTTGGCTGGCTCTCCTGGAGACAGTAGGCCGGACCGATCTTGCGGAAGATGCAAGATTTAAGACTCGGGACGACCGGCGCCGCAACTTCGAGCAGCTGGAGAAAGAACTGGCGCCGACATTCGCGACCCGAAGCAGAGAAGAATGGCTGCGGCTGTTGGAGCAGCATGACGTTCCTGCAAGTCCGCTTTATAACATGAAAGAAGTGCTGGATGACCCCCAGGTGCTTCAGCTTGATTTGACGGAAGCAGTGGCGCACCCGAAGACCGGTAAGGCAAAATTCGTTGGCGGCCCCGTGCGTTTTGAAGGTCTGACAATTGAAAAATCGGGTCCCCCGCCGCTGCCCGGGGAACAAACGGGTGCGATCCTCGCGGAACTTGGCTACAGCAAGGCCGACATCGAAAAATTTCAGAAAGCCGGCGCAATAAAATAGAAGGACGAGACTGCCTCCGATTGAGAAGAATGCCGCGGAATCCGCGGCGTTCTTTGATCAGTCCGTCCTTGCCGACTGCATAATTCCATCCGAATGCAACCCCGGTTTCAGTAATCGCGGTCTATTTAGGCGCTTTTGCCGAATTCCCGGGAACAAAATATCCGTCTGCAACGTTAGCCTCCCCATAAAACGATGGAGTCCTTCAACTATGGCAAATCGCAAGAGGAGACCCCGGATCTGGATTCTTTTGACGGTGTTTGTGGTCCTGGGCTGTCTGACTTTCTTTACTCTCAAAGCTCTGACCCATACCTCCGTCACGATTGATCCTGAACGGCTCGCGCGCGTAGAACGCACAGACCTGACGCTTTCGGTTGTGGCGACAGGCAAAATCGAGCCTGCCACAAAAGTGGAAATCAAATCAAAAGCCAGCGGCATCATACGGACATTGCCCGTGAATGTGGGAGATATGGTTCACAAGGGACAGGTGATTTGTGAACTGGACCAGAACGATCTCCTGCCCAGAGTGCGACAGGCTCGCGCGGCCCTCGGCATCGCGGAAGCCGCGCTCAGGAGCGCTCAGGCGGATTACGAGCGGAACAAAGTGGAGGCCGCCGGTCCGGATATTCCCTTTCTGAAACGCGACATGGAACGCGCGCGACAAATATTCGGCGAAGGCGTCATTGCGCAGAGCACCCGGGACGAAGCGGAAAAGAATTACAGGCTGGCGGTGAACCGTCAGCAGCAGGCAATTGTGAATTTGGGCGTGGCGGAAGCGACCATCGCCAAGGCGGAAGCCCAGGTCGAGCAGGCTCAGGCGGCACTGGCGCAAACGGAAGAGGAATTGCGCAATGCAACCATCGTTTCACCCATCGACGGCGTGGTCCTCTCGCGCGATCGCGAAGTGGGTGATGCCGTCAGCTCCATTCTGGTGATGGGATCCGGCGCTACCCTGATCATGACTGTGGGCGATCTGCGGGAGGTCTACGTCAAGGGAAAGGTGGATGAAAGCGATATCGGAAAGGTTTATGTCGGTCAGCCGGCGCGCATCAAAGTGGAATCCTTCAAGGACCAGGATTTCAATGGGAGGGTAACAAAGATATCCCCGATGGGCGTGGAAAGAGACAATGTAACAACCTTTGAAGTGCGGGTTTCCATTTCCAACGAATTGCGCAAGCTCCTGGCGACCATGACGGCCAATGCCGAGATCCTGCTCGAGGAGCGGAAGGGCATCCTTGCGGTGCCCGAAGGCGCCATCATATACAAGAAAGACAAATCCACGGAAGTCGAGGTGCCGGACGTCTCCGCAAAGGACGGCAAAAAGCGCGTGCCGGTGGTTACGGGCATCAGCAACGGCTCCAAGATGCAGATTGTACACGGTCTTTCCGAAGGGCAGCAGGTGGTATTGCAATAGATTTGAGATTCGAGGTGTCTGCTTTTCTATCTCGAATCTCAAATCTCGAATCAAGGGATCTTCCAGTGACATTTTTTAAAGAACTGCTGAGTCATGTGATTTCAAGTCTGCTGCGCAACAGGCTCCGCAGCTTTCTGACCATGGCGGGGATTGCCTGGGGAGTCGCTTCGATCGTTTTGATTGCGGCCATGGGGGAAGGATTCAAGGCAGGACAGCGTGAAAACATGCGCCAGCTCGGCGAGAACATCGTGATCGTGTTCGGCGGTCAGACGGAGAAGCAGGCGGGCGGTCGGCGCGCCGGGAGAATCATCCGGCTTGATTATAGGGATGTGCGCGATATCCGCGCGGAGTGCTTCCGGGTTCGGACGGTTGTGGGGGAATTGCAGAACGGGGTGCAAACCGTTAGCCCGTTCTATAACGGCCGATTCAGTGCGATGGGCGTTGAGGCTCTGTATTCGAAGATTCGCAATATTCCCATTGATCGCGGGCGTTTTCTGACGGATGAAGACGATAGTGCGGCGGCGCGCGTGGCGGTGCTTGGAGACAATGTGCGCAAGCAATTGTTCGGCAACCGTCCCGTGGATCCCGGCGCCGTCCTCTCACTGAACGGACTCCCCTTCCGGATTGTAGGCCTGATGCCCCCCAAGGACCAGAACAGCAGCTACAACGGTTTGGACAGCGACAAGATCTACGTCCCCTATGGCCCCATGATGCGCGAGATGCCTCCCCGCAACGCCAATGTCAAA
>CAZLHW010000007.1:17574-18308 GCA_964559085.1 uncultured Acidobacteriota bacterium
CCTGATTTATGTCCCGGCATCCGTTGATGACTGGAAAGCGGCAAGAGAGCAGGTGCTGCACGTGCTGGCTCGCAATCATCACTTTGATCCGGATGACAAAGGCGCGGTCTCCATCTGGGATACGGTGGAAGATGCCCAGCTTGTCGACAATATCTTCGATTCCATGACTTTGTTTCTGGGCGCCATTGCTGTAGTGACCCTGACCCTTGGCGGGATTGGAGTGATGAATATCATGCTGGTATCGGTAACGGAACGCACGCAGGAGATCGGACTGCGCAAGGCCGTCGGCGCCACGCGCGGCCGGATTTTGGTGGATTACCTGCTGGAGGGCGCCCTGCTGGCAATTGCCAGCGGCCTGTGCGGCTGGCTGTTTTCGTACGGCATCGCGGCTGCAGTCAACACGATCCCCAAAAAGGATATGTGGGGCGGACTTCCCGTAAGCGGCGCCACTACAGCCATGGCTTTTGCAGCGCTGGGAGTAATTGCGGTCGTTTCCTCCCTGTGGCCGGCATGGCGCGCCGCGGCCCTCACGCCTGTGAAGGCGCTGAGCTATGAGCGCTGACAGGAGATCTATGCGCACCGGATCTGTTTTTGTGGAAGCGGCGAGAGCGCTGAAGTTTAATCGCCAGCGCAGTATTCTGACCATGATCAGCCTTGCCTGGGGCGTATCCTGCTTCGTCATTCTGTACTCCTACGGCGACGGATTTCACGTTGCGCTGCAGACGGCATTCCGC
>CAZLHW010000007.1:18318-19789 GCA_964559085.1 uncultured Acidobacteriota bacterium
GCATTCCGCTCTGTTGGACAGGACCTGGTTTTGATGTGGGGAGGCCGGACCTCCACGCAGGCCGGCGGCGAGCGGGCCGGGAAGAAAATCCGGCTGGATCTGTCTGATGTGGACGCGATCCGCGAAACAGTCCCCGTGGTGGGCGCTATATCGCCGGAAATTATGGGGGACAATATAACGGCCGTGCGCGGCTATCGCTCGCACACACTCATGGTTCGTGCCGTCCGGTCCGCTTACGGCAGAATTCGAAACCAATCCATGGCCACCGGCCGATGGCTTACGCCCGATGATGAAGCGCAAAAGCAGCGGGTCGTTGTGCTGGGAGCCAAGGCGGCGGAAAAGCTTTTCGGCGAGATGCAGCCCGAAGGTGAGGAGCTTACGCTGCAGGGCCTCCGGTTCACGGTAGTCGGGGTATTGAAGTCCAAAACTCAGATTGCGAATTACAACACGCCGGATAATGAATGCGCCGTCATTCGCTACGAAACATTATAGCTGTTCATGGACGTGAAATATCCGGACATGCTCGTATGGATGCCGGCCAATCCGGTTTTCCGTGAAAAGGCGCTGCAGCAGGTGCGGGCCGTGCTGGCGCGGATTCACAATTTTTCGCCCAACGACGATCGCGCCGTCCGCTCGGTTGTCTTCAATGAATATATGAAGCTTGTCGACACGATGGGCATCGCACTGCGGCTGCTGCTTGCCTTCATCGGCGCCCTGACGCTGGCTATCGGGGGCGTGGGTCTGGCCAATATCATGCTGGTTTCGGTCACGCAGCGGACGCGCGAGATCGGAATGCTGAAATCGCTCGGCGCAACCCGGCGCGCCATTCTGCTGCAATTCCTGCTGGAGGCTATGGCGATAGTGACCATCGGCGGCGCGCTTGGCGTGGCCGCAGGCTGGGCGGCTACGAATCTCATTCAGACTCTGCCCCTGCTCGGGCCCATCTTCAAAGACACGAGCGGTGTCGGCGACATCCACCTCAAAATTTCGATGTTCTCCGTTCTGACATCCACTATTCTGCTGGAAGCCGTGGGCCTTATCGCCGGTCTGCTCCCCGCAATCAAAGCCGCGCGCCTCGATCCCATCGAAGCTCTGCGATATGAATAGCGGATCCTTCATACCGGATTCCGAAGTCGCGAGAGATAGAGAGGGATCCGGCTGCAAGGCGCTCAAGGAGCCCGCGCTGAAGGCGCGGGGCAGTGTAGCCCAGGGGGAAAGAGCCGAGCGTGGCGAGGCTCTGGAACCCTGGGGAGCGAGCGCCATGGATGCAAGCCCTGAAAGGACGGTGCAGTCTGCGTCGCCGTTACAGGGCTGATGGATCTGCCGGCCGGCTACCCAGGCCTTCGGAAGCTTCGCATCCTTCAGCCTGGGCTACTCTGCCTTGCACCTTCGGTGCTTACAGCGCCGGGAATCGGCACGACCTGGGTGGCGCTCATTGCGTCGGCAATCGGCACAATTTCGCCTTAGGCGA
>CAZLHW010000007.1:19799-21378 GCA_964559085.1 uncultured Acidobacteriota bacterium
TCGGAAGCTTCGCATCCTTCAGCCTGGGCTGCACTGCCGCGCGCCTTCGGCGCTTACAACGGCGGCAATCGGCACACCCCTTGTGCTTACGGCTCCGGCACGTACGCAGCCTTTAGCAACGGGACGCTATCCATCCGCTGTTGCACAGCGTGAAGCATTCGCCGCAGGCTCGGCACGACAACTCGGCACCCTCAATCAACTCGGGGTGGCGTTCAATGCCGCGGCCTTTGAAGTAGATTTTGTTCTCCTTTTTGATTTCCGCACAGTAGCGGATGCAGCGTCCACAAAGGCTGCAGTCCGTAATGCCTGTCTTGAACCGCGAGGATGCAACGCCGTATTCCTCGGCATAGGTCTGCCAGGAGGGCCAGAGGAGCTCGATAATCATCTTTCGGATCTTTATTATCTTCTCCGTTTTCGTCTGCACCCGCAGCCCCTCTTCTACGGGGTACACGCAGGAGGCCACGAGTCTTTTACGCCCCCAGCTCGTTTCAATTTCAACCATGCACATCCGGCAGGCGCCATAAGGCTCCAGCCGGTCGTCATCGCACAGCGTGGGTATTTCAATGCCGACAGACCTTGCGGCCTGCAACACCGTGGTTCCCGGCGCAGCCTCTACGGTACGCCCATCAATCTCCAATCTTACCTTTTCCATGATTCCCTCTCGCTACCTTGAAATTCCAGCCAGCGTGTATTCTTCGTCGGATTTCTGCCGGATCGAACCTGCCGGAACCTTTACAACGGCGCTGAATTTTTCGGGGCATGCCCTGAAGCAGGCTCCGCATTTAATACACTGTTCCTGGACGATGGTGAAAACCTTTGTCTCCGATTTATGGACCGCTCCTACCGGACAACTGCGCTGGCAGGAGCCGCAGGCTTCACATTTTTCCTGGTTGATCTCATAGGCAACGAGCGCCGTACAGACGCCGGCGCGGCATCGCTTATGCCGGATATGCTCTTCGTATTCTTCCCTGAAGTATTTCAGGGTGCTGGCAACAGGATTGGGCGCCGACTGGCCCAGCGCACACAGAGAAGCTGCCTGCATGAATTCGGCCAGCTCTTCCAGCGTTTCGAGATCGCCTTCCCGGCCGTTCCCGGCGGCGATGTTGTTGAGGATGTTCAACATCTGGCGTGTGCCTTCGCGGCAGGGAACGCACTTGCCGCAGGATTCATGCGCCAGGAAATTTGTGTAATAGCGTGCGGTATCCACCATGCAGGTGGTCTCGTCCATGACGATCATGCCGCCCGATCCCATCATGGATCCCGCCTTGGTTAGTTCGTCAAAATCGACGGGAAGATCCAGCAGGGATTCGGGAATGACGCCGCCCGAGGGTCCGCCGGTCTGCACTGCTTTGAATGCTTTTCCATTCGGGACTCCGCCGCCGATTTTAAAGATGATGTCGCGGAGCGTGATTCCCATTGGAACTTCGACGAGTCCAGTATTTTTGACTTTGCCGACCAGCGAAAAAATCTTGGTCCCTTTGCTTCCTTCCGTCCCCATGCTGCAAAACCATTCCGCCCCCTTATTGATAATGTGGGGGACGGATGCCCAGGTTACGAAATTAGTCAGACAGGACGGCTT
>CAZLHW010000008.1:0-4687 GCA_964559085.1 uncultured Acidobacteriota bacterium
GCACGCTTACGGCGATGCCGGCGGCCAAGGGACTGTTCCATAAAGCCGTGGTGCTCAGCGGCGCATCCATCCGGTGCGGCGAAAAGGACTATGCCGAAAAGCTGGGCGCCTATGTGCTGAAGGAGGCGGGGCTGAGGCCGACTCAGATAAAGAAACTGCAGGAGATGCCCTGGAAGGATTTTTATGCGATTGCCGTAAAAGCGCAGCAGAAGCTGAATGCTGAACTGCCTCCGGGCAACGGCATGCGCCGGGGCTTCGGCCCATTCGTCGACGGGACATTTATTGCGCAGCATCCCTATTTTCCGGAACCCGCGCCCACAGCGGCACAGATCCCCATGATCATCTGCTCCACATTGAATGAGATGGCTCCGAGCTGGACGGATGCCTCGCTGGAAAGCATCACTCTGGGTCAGGTGGTGGAGAAAATCAAAGAGAGAGCCGGATTCGGCCCCGGGCTGGGAGACAAGGCGAAAGAAGTGGTGGACGCCTATGCGAAAGCCTTTCCGGACAAAAAGCCGGTTGAAATCTGGTCGATGGTGAGCAGCAACCGGCAAAGCGTCGTGGCACTCGCCGATGCCAAGTCCAAACAGGAGGCGCCCGTTTACGTCAGCTGGTTCTGCTGGAAACCTCCGCTGTTTGATAATCGGATCGGCGCCTTTCATTGCGTGGACATCTGCTTCTGGTATTACAACACGGACCTGATGCTGACCCACACCGGAGGCGGCGCGCGTCCGAGAAAATTGGCGACTCGGATGGCCGGCCACCTGGTGCAGTTTATGAAAACCGGAGATCCCAACGGCGGAAACCTGCAGAACTGGCCGAAATATACCTCGGCAAAGGGCGAGGTGATGGTCTTCGATGATGTGTGCGAAGTGAAGAACGATCCCGACAGGGAAGCCAGAAGGTCGCTTCCTCCGGCATAGGATGGTTTTGTGAGTCAAAAGCCTCGCGGCAAAAGAATGCCGATCAAGGAGACATGGCGATCGCTGTTGTATCGCGAAGGATGGAAGTGGAAAATTGCCGGGGATGCGCTATTATGGACGGCATTCCTGTTGATCCCTGATAAGGAGAGCCGCTATGAGTCCTTTGAGAACACAAAAGAAAGGCACCACACGAAGAGGATTTGTAAAAGAGGTAGCCGCCGGAGCTGCGGGAGTGGCGGTTGCCGGCGCGATGCGCGCCGCACTGTCGAGACCGGAGGAACTGTTGTTTGCCGCGCAGGGACCGGTAGCGCAGTCTCCCGCTCCGGGAGAACTGAAGTACCGCAAGTGCTTTACATCGGAGCTCCGGCCGGAGGAATTGGAAATCGGCTACGGTGCGCTCAAAAACATGTTCCTGGTTTTTTGCGATGACGACATTATTGAGGGCTGCCACTTCTTCTCCGCCATGTTTATGGGAGAATCCGCCACCAAGATTGCCGGACATGGCCCGCACAAGCACCGGGATCCCGAGGTCGTAGTGGCACTGGGAACGGATCCGGACCATCCAAGGGAGTTGGGCGCCGAATTTGAATTGTTTATGGGGCCTGAGATGGAAAAGCACGTTGTCAATAAACCGGCCCTTGTCTATATTCCCGCAGGTCTGATTCATTGCCCGTTCCGGGTAACCAAGGTGACCCGGCCGTTCCTCTTCATCGACATGCAGTACTCTCCAAAGTCTGTGGAGACTCCGTTCAAAGACCTGGTGCCGCCCGAGATGAGGGACAAGTATATTTTCATCGAGTCCGACGGTTCCTCGCAGAAAAAGAAGCCGAAGGCGTAAGGAAGGATTTGCCGCGCCTTTGAGAATTTTGAGGCTTGGAGCGAACTCCAAGCCTCGGCCATCGGCATCAGGCCTTGCGGCTCCACTCGCGGATTTTTGCGATCTCCTCGGCCCTGATTCCGAGAGATTCGAGAAATTCCCGGTGTGCTTCGGGCTCCATTTTCTCGAATTGTCTGTGCCAGTTTTGCATGTCCTGATCGTTCAGTCCTGCGGCCCGCATAATGGCAACCCAGCGTTCTTTGCTGATCATGTCCACTCCCTGCTGCAATTGTTTCTGTTTGAGAATCTCCAATATGTAACGCTGCTGTTTTCGGTAGTTTGCGATTTCTCGGCCCAGGACACGCAGCCTCCGCTGCAGTATTTCGGCGGCGTCGCTGCCGCCGGAGCTGTCGAGAAGCTGCCCTATTTCCTTCAGGGGAATGCCCATCTGCCGGTACAGGCAAATCTGCTCCAGCCGCTCCGCTTCGAGGGAGGAGTACATCCGGTACCCGCTGCGGCTTCTCCGGTTCGGCTTGAGCAAACCCAGCCGATCATAATAGAGAAGCGTACTGCGGGATAATCCGGATTCGCGGGCCAAAGCAGAAATGGTTGCCATGAGGGTAAAGGGTTCCTTTCTCCGGACTTCGCATTATTCCGAATTCAACCGCCGAAGGAAATGCTAAAGTATGAAGCTTTAGACAGGTCAACCGGGAAACGGCGCAAAAGCACCAGGGGGATTGGAATGGAAGAAATGATGCAATATCTGCGGCCCACGGACATCATCGATGCGCAGCATCCGGACATCCGGAATTTTGCCAGGGAGACGATCGGCGATTCCGCGGATGCGGTGGAGAAGGCGGTGCGCCTGTACTACGCGGTGCGCGACGGAATCCGGTACGATCCCTATTATCCTTTTTTCCGTCCTGAATTTTACCGGGCCAGCCGCGTGCTGGAAAAGCGCCGCGGATTCTGCATCCCCAAGGCCTCGCTTCTATGCGCGGCCGGACGCGCCTGCGGCATCCCCTGCCGCCCCGGATTCGCCCACGTGCGCAATCACCTGGCCACGCGGCAATTGCTCGAGTTCATGGGATCCGACCTGTTCGTCTTTCATGCCTTCGTTGAATTCTACCTGGAGGGGAAATGGGTGAAAGCGACTCCGGCCTTCAATCGGCAACTGTGCGAACGGCACGGAGTGGCGCCGCTGGAATTCAACGGAAGGGAAGACTCCATATTCCAACCCTATAACAACGAGCAGCGAAGATTCATGGAATACGTCGAGTTTTTGGGAAATTTTGCCGACATTCCAGTCGATGCGATCCTCGCCTCGTTTCGGAGCACCTATGGGGAAGAGCGCGTGAAGGGGTGGATCGAGAGCTATGAAAAATACGGTGACATCCGCCGGCGACGCTTCGAAGAAGAAGATGTGTGCTGATTCGAGATTCTCCATGCGCGATTGGAAAACAGCATAAAATCTCGAATCCGTATCCAAAGGAATTGAGTGGATTTGCAAGGTGACGCAAAGCCCAAGTGATTAGAACCTTCAAACAGCCGGAAATGCTTCCAATGCCCCATGGAAAATTGTTGGAGAACGTACCGCCTTACAGCTGAATAATTTTCCTGTTTTGTTCCTTCCCCTTCCTCTTAAGGCGGACTGCGGCGTCCCTGCCGTTGCGGACACCCTCTCCAGATGGGTTTTCATTTGTAAACTCGATTGCGGGGACGGCCGGAGTCCTTTAAAGGTATAGTGTTCGTGCAACGAATTATGGGCGTTCGAGGCGGGTCTTGAACTGAAAGGCGATTCCGAATGATCCTGACGTTTGACAACGCATTGCTGATAGCCTCAATTCTCATATTTATTTCTCTTATTGCGGGCAAAACGTCTTACCGGTTTGGCGTGCCGGTGTTGCTCTTCTTTTTAACTATTGGAATGCTGGCCGGATCGGAGGGGATTCTCGGCATTTATTTCGACAATCATGCGGTTGCGCAGGCCATCGGTATCATCGCGCTCAATTTCATACTCTTTTCGGGAGGGTTTGAGACCGACTGGAAAAGCATCAAGCCGATCGTATGGCACGGAATCAGTCTTTCCACGCTGGGAGTATTGCTGACGGCCGTTTTCGTCGGTTTATTCATCCACCTGATTACAGACTTTTCGATTTACGAAGGCTTATTGCTGGGGTCCATTGTTTCCTCAACGGATTCGGCTGCCGTCTTTTCCATATTGCGTTCGAAGGGGCTGGCGCTGAAAGGCAATCTCAGACCGACGCTCGAATTGGAAAGCGGAAGCAATGATCCGATGGCGTATGTTCTAACCATTACCTTCACCGAACTGGTGGTCAATCCATCTGCGTCTCCGGGAGGCGTGGCGCTTGTTTTTATAAAGCAGATCCTTATCGGCATCGCCTTCGGAGCGGCCATCGGATATCTGGGAACCAAACTCTTTAACCGGATCCGCCTGGACTATGAAGGCATGTATCCCGTTTTGTTGGTTGCGATCATGCTCTTCAGCTTTGCCGCAACTCAATATTGCGGCGGCAATGGATTCATGGCTGTTTATCTGGCGGCCGTAATTCTCGGAAACCAGGATCTGATTCACAAGCGGCAGCTCGTTCGCTGGTTTGATGGGATTGCATGGTTTATGCAGATTACGTTGTTTATTACGCTGGGCTTGCTGGTTTTCCCCAGCCGGCTGGTACCCATCATCGGCATCGGCCTGGGGATGTCCGCTTTCATGATACTGGTAGCCAGACCGCTGAGCGTCTTTCTAAGTCTGGCTTTTTTTCGGGGGAGAAAGCGCGGCAAATGGTTTATTTCCTGGGTCGGATTGCGGGGTGCTGTGCCGATAGTATTTGCGACCTACCCGCTCCTTGCGGGAGTGGAAAAAGCGCACATGTTGTTCAATTTAGTTTTTTTGGTTTCCGTCAGCTCGCTGGGTATGGAGGGAACG
>CAZLHW010000008.1:4697-11772 GCA_964559085.1 uncultured Acidobacteriota bacterium
GGGTAATTCAGGGCACGACGGTGTCCCTGGTCGCCAAAAAGCTGAGGCTTTTGCAGCCGGTGAAAGTCAGGCGGCCGACGCACACCGACTTTGAGCTTGCCGACACCATCAAGTCGGAACTTGTGGAAATCGTGATACCGAACAATAGCAGTGCGGTAGGCCGGCAAATTGTCGATCTCGGTTTTCCTAAAACGGCCCTGATCTCGATCCTGAAAAGAGACGGCAAGTTTATCAGTCCGAACGGCGCGACGGTGCTGCGGGAAGGCGACGTTCTTCTGGTGATATCGGAAACCAAAAACGCCCTCAAAAAGGTCTACGAAGTTCTCGACATTAATCCGGAAACCGATTCCGGTTCGCAGCCCTCCTAAGCAATCCGAAACCGGGAGCGCCGCGGGCGGACTCCAGGCGGACACGTTGCCGCGCCCGGCTCTTGTGACGATCCGCGGCGTGCTGCTTTAATTTCGCACTTCCTCCCGGCTGTTAAGATGGTCGTGTCGGCCCGGGCTCGTGGTATAGTGCCTACACGAGCCCATCCCCTGGGAGTCTGCATAACCGCTGTCGGCTATTCCAAACAAAGGCGCGCGTGTATGCCTGAAAACTTGGAGACCATGGCCCGGCGTTTCCCGGCAGAACAGTCCGCCGCGTGGTCTGAGGTCGCGGCTCTATCGGATTCTCTTCGCGCGTCATTCCTGAGGCAGCAGGAAGCCCTGCTCGGAGACGGTTCTTTTCAGGAAGGCATCCGGCGGATTGAGGCTATCAGCCGAAGCCTGTACCGCGATGTCTTCGCGATCGTTTGCCGTATATCCTGATGCCGAAATTTGCGAAAACCGGAGCGTAAGGGTAGGCCTTTGCGTCCGTTTCCGTTAAACTAGAATACCGGATAGCTCAACAGATTCTGAGGAGGTTTCATGTCAGGGACTGAGAAACTAAAGGGTGGTTGTATCTTGGTTTTGGCATTCTGCCTCACATCCTTTTTAGGGCAGAACCTGTTTATCGAAGACGCACATTCTCAAGTCAGTTCTGTTGCCGCATCTTCCGGAACCAATGATTCACGCGCTCAGGAATTTGAAAACACGCTCCAGGCCCTTCGCAGCGAGAATTCCACGGAGCGGCATCAGGCTGTGATTTCACTGGGCAAGTCCGGGAATCCCGCCGCCGTGCAGCCTCTCATAGAGGCCCTCAAAGATTCGGACTATTTCGTGCGCAGTTTCGCGGCCATCAGTTTGGGAAACCTGAACGCCTCGCAAGCGCTGGGTCCGCTTATCAAAGCCTTGTCGGATGAACATCCGCGAGTGCGGCGTTCCGCCGCGGAAGCTCTCGGAAGCATCCGAAGTCCGGACGCCTTCGAACCTCTGCTTAAAGCGATGAGCGATGACGATGTTTTTGTGAAACGGGCTGCGGCAAAGGCCCTGGGCCTTATCGGCGATCCGCGGGCTGTTGCCCCCTTGTTGAAAGCACTTGGCAGCACGGATAGCTATGTCGCCACCGGCGCATCCATTGCCTTGACCGCTCTCGGAAATGCCGCTGTTCCCGAGTTGGTCGGCGCACTGGGTGATTGGAAACTGGGACCTCGAATTGTCGAGGTCCTGAAGGGACTCAACTGGAAGCCTGCGACCGATGAAGAGATGGTTCGGTTTGGTGTTGCTTTCAGAAACTGGGAAGCGCTGCGGCGAGACTGGGAAACAGTCAAAACGATACTGCTGGCCGATCTGAAAAGTGAAGAAACGCCTCGGTCTGAAAGCGCCGTCTACGCCTTGATAGGAATCGGAAAAGAAGATGCCGTGGAGCCCCTGGCATCGATTCTGCGCAGCAAAGGAACGCCGGAAATGGCGCAGGCTTTTCTGGACAGCGGAAATGCGCAGCTTTCCGAAATCGCCCGGCAATGGGCGAAGGAGCACGGCAAAGAAATCCGGGCCTCCGAAAATGCTCCTGTTATTAAATGGGGCGGCCGGGCGTCCTGACAGGTGCGGCGGACACGCTTTTCCCCGGATGCTGCCGGATATCTCAGGACAATAGGTAGGCAATCAGCGGAGTCAGTGTCAACGGGCTCAGAATTGTCGTCAGAACCACCACGCCGCTGATCAGCGTTTTATCCAGGTCGTATTGCACGGCGAGAACGGTTGTGACAACCGCCGCCGGCATGGAAGCCTGGAGCACGCCGGCTTGGCGTGCCGTCCCTGTCAGGCCCATCCAGTGCGCCAGCAACAGGGCAACCATGGGAGCTACAATGAGCTGAAGAAATGCGGAAGCTCCGATAAGGGCCATGCGCTCCCTCGCCCAAACGCGGGTTTCCGCTATCTGCAAACCCAGCAGAACCAGCATGAGCGGAATGGAGGCGTCGCCAAGCATAGACACGGACCGTTCTACGAAGAGCGGCACCTGCCAATCCATCCGGCGCACCAGGCCCGCCGCAATCAGGCCATAGATGGCCGGAACCTTCAGCAGGTGCCGCAGGGCCTGTCGCGGGGAAAAGTTGCCCATTGACGCGATCACTACGCCTAGAGAATAAACCACAATAGTGCCAAAAACGAAACACACCAGGGCCCTTGCGAGCGCTTCCTCTCCAAATGCAAATTTGGTGGCCGCGAGGCCGTAATTCCCGCTGTTGACGAACATGGATGCCACGACCATACTGGCGATCAGGTTCCGGTCGGCTTTAAGCGACCGCCCAAACCCATAGGCAAGGCCTCCAATTACAATACTCACCGCAAGCGTAAACAGGGCAAGCTTTCCGAATTCACTCCCGGATATTTGCACCCGCTCCAGAGAAATGAAAACCAGGCAGGGGCTGAAAATGTGAAAAGACATATGCGAAGCCGTCTTAATATCCGGGTGCAGCGTCCGGCCCAGCACAAATCCGGCCGCTGCGCATAAAAGGACGGGTAAAAGATTATCCACAAAGACGGTATGGATTATAGCCAAGTGCATAGCAGTTCGAGCCTTTCTACCTCAAGGACCGCTTCAAGGCCTGCACATATTCTTCCAAAACGGCTTCCAAGGCCAGAGCAAATCGATTCTAAGACAACGATCGTTTTCCAGGAGCGTGTCCGAGAATTAGGAAATGTCGCGCGCGGGCATCTGCTTCGTTGGCGCTCCCCGGCGATGCGCCCACATCGCCTGCGTCGCGCCGCCTTGCATCCGCCCACGCGGCGCTCGGAACGCGGCACATCCTAATTCTCGGACACGCTCCCTGCCGCGGAGGAGTGTAGCTTAATCTTTCATCTTCTTCAGGCTCGCCGGTTCCGGCCATGCGTGTTTGGGGTATCGTCTCTGAAGTTCGCGGCGGATGGACGGATAGTGGTTTTCCCAGAATCCCTTCAGATCCTTTGTTATCTGAACGGCGCGTCCGTTAGGGGCAAGCAGATGGATGGTAAGGGATACCTGTCCGCAGCAAATGGCGGGGGTTGTGTAAGTGCCGAAGAAGTCTTGAAGACGGGATTCAATCCAGGGGGGCCTGCCGGGTTCATAATGGATTGGAACCGACCGACCTGATTTCAGTGAAACGCGCTCCGGTGCTTCTCTCCGCAGCAGGGCGCGTTGGCGTTCTGTCAGATTTTCCATCAGAGAAGTGATAAGCGATAGAGACGCCAACTCATCAAGTCTGCACTTCCCACGACACAGGCGTTCCACTGAGGCGCGAATCCCATCTTCACCGAAGAGCGGAAAGCCCTCGCGGGGAAAGCATGCAGCCAGAAGACGCATTCTTTCCTGGAATGATGGGAGCGAAGGGGCGTCGGCAAAGATGGATAAGTCCCGGTTGAAAACAGCCGACACAAGAAGCTGTGTGGCTTCTTCTGAAGGTTTGGCCGTGCAAACCGTTTCTTCGAGCGAAATCCTGCCGTAGGATGTCTGCCGAACTTCGTCCACTCTTCCGGCACGCTCATTCCAAGTCAACTCTACTTTTTGGGAAATGGATTCAGGAAACAGACCTGCAAGCCACTCCACTTCTATGGCCGAGGCGAGACGGATTCTCGGATTTGCCTCCCGCGATGAATCCAGCTCGCGACGCTCTTCCGCGTCGACAGCAACAATAAACAGGGGATCATGGACTACGCTCGCGGGCGACAAAAAAGCCGAGCCGCCTCTGGAAAGAAGCAGTTCGCGCGAAGCGGCGGCGCGCCGTCTCGCGACGCGGTCGGGAAAGGCTGCAAGGACTGCGACAAGAATCGCCTCTTCAGCCTGGTGCGGCGAAAGTGTCGTGCCGGGTGTGCTGTGGCTTTTAAGGATATGGCGAAGCTGGCGCTGGGCGCGCCGAACAGACTGAATCGCTCGGGCGTCCAGGCCCAGTGCTTGAACATGGTGTTCCTTAAACCGGGCTTCTTCAGCCTTGCGAAAAGCATCGAGCAATTCAAGAAGATCGGAGGATCCCGATGCGCCGGAGCGCGCTATGTTTGCGTTCTCTTTAAGGCTGATTCGGGAATCCAATCGAATATCGCGTTCAGACAGCAGGGCCGCCAGCAGCGTGGCTTCATCGGCCGCCTGCAATTTTTCGCCTTCAAGAATAAGGCGGCCCAGCCTCGGGTGTACGGGCAGGCGCAGCATGCGTCTGCCCGAATCGGAAACGGCACCGCGTCCGTCAATGGCTCCGAGCCTCAATAGCAGCGATTCGGCAGCCTCAATTGCAGGCGTGGGGGGCGGGTCGAACCATGGGAAATCGTAAATATTCGTAATGCCGGCGCCGTGAAGAAGCAGGACGGTTTCTGCAAGATCCGCCCGCTTTATTTCCGGGGTTTCGTATTCAGCGCGCGATTCAAAATCTGCTCGGGTATATAGGCGCACAACCAGCCCGGCCTGCGTCCGGCCGGCCCGCCCGGCCCGCTGATTGGCCGAGGATTTGCTGATCTTTGCCGTTGTAAGCGTCGGGAACCCGCTCCAGGGAGAATGGCCTGCAACGCGCGCAAGCCCGGAGTCAATTACGGCCGCGATGCCGGGGATGGTGACGGATGTCTCCGCGACATTCGTGGCCAGAATTATTTTGGTGCGACCGGCGGGCTCAATGGCCCGAGACTGTTCGGAGGCGGGGAGATCCCCGTGAAGTGCATGGAGCGATAGTCTGGAAAGCCTGGCGATCGGCTGCAGCGATTCCAAAGCTCGGCGGATTTCTGCGGCGCCGGGTAGAAAGACGAGGATATCGCCCTGGAGCCCCGACCGGAGCAGCCTGGATGTGGCCGCGACAACCTTATTGTGCAAAGGGCGATCGAGCGCTTGGATTTCGTACTCGATATGCAATGGAAAGGGAGCCTCCGCGACTGAAAGCACCGGCGCGTTTGAAAGAAAAGACGATAATGCATTTGCATTCATTGTCGCGGACATCACCACCAGCTTCACTTTTGAGTTCCGTTCCTGGAGTCGCTTGAGAAATGCAAGCGCCAGGTCCGTCGCGAGGTGCCTTTCATGGAACTCATCCAGGATCACCACCGATACGCCGTCAAGCTCCGGATTAAGCACAATCCTGCGGGCTAAAATGGCTTCGGTCAGATAACGAATGCGGGTTTTAGGCCCTCCGACGTTTTCAAAGCGAATGGAATAGCCAACAGTCTGCCCCGGGCGTTCTCCGAATTCCCGGGCGACGCGCCAAGCTGCCATCCTGGCCGCCAGGCGTCTGGGTTCGAGTACGAGAATTTCTCCCTGGTCGGCAAATCCTGCGTCATGGAGAGCTCGGGGAATGCGCGTCGTTTTGCCGGCGCCTGGAGGCGCGGTCAAAACAAGCGCTCTTGAGCTGCGCAGAATCGAAACAATATCGGCAAGATAGGGATCAATGGGAAGGGCAATCATGAGCCGCAGTCAATGCTGGAAAATTTCTAATCAGGAAATGCTTTCAGAATCGATTCAAAGATTTCCCTCTGGGCTTCAGGAATCATCGGGTTATCCGGGTTGCCGTTGGCGAGAAGGATAAGGAACATTTTTTTTCCAGGATCAATCCAAAGACCCGACCCGGTAGCCGCAGAGTGCCCAAAGGCAGCTTCAGAGAAAGCTCTTCCGGTCCAATCCGAATCGGATGGTCTGGACCAGGGGTGCATTTCGGAAAGCAGCCGGACGTTTGCAGGGCTTAAATAGCGACGGTGGTTGTAAATTCCCCGATTCAAGAGCATCTGCGCAAACTTTCCCAAATCGAAAGCGGTGGAAAAAAGCCCCGCTTTTGTTTGACTTGCGGATATTGCCGCCCGGCCAGGGGGGCCCTGGGGAGGTCTAGGATATAGAGTGTTTGACATACCAAGTGGAGTGAAAAGATTCTCGGCGAGAAAAAATTCCTGGTCCATCCCGACGGCTCTGGACACGATAGTTTTCAGCAGGCCTCCATTCACCGGATTCTTCAGCGCATCGCGAAGCAAGACTTTGCCTGCGGCGGTGCCTTTCGCTTCCGGGACATAATCAGCGACCGGCGCCTCCAGAAGGAGTTTTCGGGCTTCCACTGCCAGCATCAGCGCGGGAGCAAGCCCGACGACGCCTGACAAGGAATCCACGTCATAAAGGGTATCCGCAGTAACTGGAGGCGATGCGCCGGCAAAAGCAATTTTGCCCGCGAATCCATGGTACACAATTTTTCCCTGATGTCCGACAAGGAGCACGGCCCCGGGAAATGCTCCGGACCGGATATAGTGATCCATGAGCGGTGCCGTTTTCTCCATAATACTTTTCAAGGCTTTGGCATCGTCCTGGGCGGCAGGCTTCAAAGTCATGTCCAAACGGGGAATTGCCTTCCCCTCACCGGCTGCAACATGACCGGGGATTGAAACCGGCATCCGCCCGGCTATTGCGATTTCGCCGGATATAGCCTTGGCCGCCGCTGTCTGAGATACATCGGAGTAGCTGAACGCACACACATAGGTTCCAACCTGCGGAATCAGCCGAAATACATAGGGATTTCCAAAGGATACCCAGATCAGAGGCTTGTGCGAAGACACCAGCTTTTCAAGGAGAATTCTATGCGCCGCAGGCAGCGGGGATGCGTTTTGCCCGGAAACCAACCGAACGAGCGTGCTGCATACAATCACATCGGATTCGGATATCGCCTTTTCAACATCCTTCATCAGATCATCGGAAACGCGCGCGTTCATCCACAACGTCCGGGCCT
>CAZLHW010000008.1:11782-12840 GCA_964559085.1 uncultured Acidobacteriota bacterium
TCTCAGCCTGGAAAATGGGGGCAGGCGACGATTCAAGATCCGGAGTCAGGGCAAGACTGAATAGCCGCGGATAGCTTGTGGGATCGACGGGAAGCAGGTTTTGTTCGTCTTTCGCAACTGTTATGGATCGATCCGCGATTTCCTGGGCAAGCTTCATGCTTTGCGGCGATGCGATGATATCGGCAATTCTGGCAATGTCGACGGTGCGATGCAGGAGAAGGCCGAGGCGGCTTTTTGCCGCAAGGACTTTTCGGGCCGAGGCATGGATCCGGCTCGCCGGAATATCCCCGCGCCTTACGGCGCGTTCAATTTCGGTGATGGCGACAGCGGTATCGGGCGGCAGAAGCACAATATCGGATCCTGCCTGGATGGCGCGAACAGCCGCCAGGCCGCACCAATAGGCGTTTGTGATGCCGCCCATTTCCATCGCGTCCGTAACCACCAGACCTTTAAAATTGAGAGTATCCCGCAGCAGCCCGGTTAGAATCCGGTGTGAAAGCGTGGCGGGAGTCCGAGACTCTCCCGTGACTTTCGGTACGGCGACGTGCGCGGTCATGATGGCATCCACACCGGCTTCGATGGCGCTTCGGAACGGGGCAAGTTCGATCGCTTGCAGCCGATCCATATCCGATGGAACGACCGCCAAACCGATATGTGTGTCCGTAGAGGTGTCTCCATGACCCGGAAAATGTTTTGCGGTTGTGAGGACGCCGCCATCTCTTGCACCACGGATAAAGGCAGAGCCAAGTCGCGAGACCAGCGCAGGGTCTTCTCCGAAGGATCGGATGTTGATTACAGGATTGTCGGGATTATTGCTCACATCCATCACGGGCGCAAAAATCCAGTGTACGCCCAGGGCTCTCGATTCCCGGGCCGTTACGAGTCCCTGTTGATAGGCCAGGCGTTCTTCTCCCGCTGCGCCCAGCGCCATCGTCCATGGAAAGGAGGTGGTGTCCTCGATCCGAAAAGAGGCGCCGCGCTCAAAATCTGCCGAGACAAGAAGCGGCAGTTTTGAAATGCGCTGGAGGCGATTCAGAAGAACTGCGGATTCATAAATA
>CAZLHW010000008.1:12850-21126 GCA_964559085.1 uncultured Acidobacteriota bacterium
GACATGATGCTGCTGGATCTGATCCTGAATTCTGCGGAACTCTTCGCTTTGGTTGTTTAGGAATTTTCCCGGAACTCTGATTTGAATGAGCTGGGCGATTTTTTCCCGCAGCGTGAGCTTTTGAAGCACCGCATCCACCCGGCTTTCGCCTGCGGAAGCCGAAAGGGCAATGAGCGCGCGGGAGAACAGAAAAACGGAAAGGATAACGATTCTCCGAGTCTTCAGGTATTGAAGCTTCTGTGCGGGACTGCGCCCCAAAAACCTGAGAACCTGAAGACTCGGCGAACTCACTTTGATACCTGCCGCTTTCTATCCAAAATAAAGAGTCTGGGTGTTGACAGGGAATCCCAGCAGTTTGAGGTACGTGAACAGTTGCATTTTGTGATTGGTGAAGTGTTCTCTGAAATCCAGAGACATCATTTCCAGTCTGCCCTCCCATCCCCAGGGGGTCTTCACAATCTTGTTGGCGAAATCGTCTTCGGAAAGGGGTGCAAGCACCTCTTTTAAGGTTGTTTTGTCCCGTTCCAGTTTGGCAAGCGCTTCCTGCACGCTGCAGGAAGGCATCGGGCCCTTGCCCATTTCTTCCGGTTTTGGCCAGCTGTTGTCGATCAGCATGCGCAATTCGGTCCCGATGCCGTCGCCCAAGTGGCAGATAAGCTGACCCATAGTCATAAAATTCTCGCCCGGCTTCCAGTCCAGCTTATCAGCGGGAACCATCTTCAGGAGAGATTCGGCAGGGCGATACGCATTGACGCAATACTCAAAAAACTGGTCCTTTTTCACGTTCGTTCTCCTCTGCTGACAATTGATGTGTATAAGCGCAACCAGAGTACCATAAGCCATTCTTGCGCGCACATCAGATTGTGGGATATCTGCTGCAATTCGATTGCAACGGGATAGCGATTTAACAAAATGCACTCCGAGCTCTTTTGGACTGGAATGGACAATAAAGGAGGGCTATGAAAATGGGCGACGGCAGGCCGGATACCCCGGGAGAAATGGAGAAAGCGGATGAAGCCTGAGCGATGGCAGCCGCTCTAGGAAGTGTTTAAGGGCGCCTTTGATTAAGGATCCCTCCCGGCGCGCCGCTTATCCCGAATGCGCATGCCGTTCGGTTCCGACTCTGAGAAAAAAAGGTGGAGACGCTCCTGGAAAGCCTGGATCCCAATACTTTTACTCTCCCTTTGATGGGGCTATGCGCAAACGGACTTTTAAAGAGATCAAATTTTTTTAATTGCAGACCGGTAATCTTCGGGACTCGACGGGCATCCCCTGCGTTCCATTGTTGGGCTTGCCCCATGCAACTGCAGTCAGTAGAATGAGTTCACCTAAATTGGTTGTGCAGTTCGGATGGAAACGCCTTAGCTACAGGAAGAATAAAAAATGCGTTGGAAAATCGATACGCAGGTACCGTTCAATTCATTTGATTATTTTGAGAAAACGCTGATCACGCCGAATGGATTCCGGGAATACGATCTTCGCTGGCTGCTTGGAAAGGAAATCAATCCCAACGGATTCTATGTCATGGGGCGAAGCTATGGGACCTACCTTCGTCGGGTTCTTGGAGCCTCTCAAACTGTGCTGGGGCATGATTTTCGCGCGTATAGCCAGAATCTGAGTTTTGCCTTTACCGTGGGGCTGCTTTCTTCCGGCGTGGATGTATTGGATATTGGACTGGCTCTCACGCCCATGGTTTATTTTGCGCAGCATCATTACAAATGCGCAGGCGGCGCCGCCATAACCGCCAGCCATAACGAAAATGGATGGACCGGCATCAAACTGGCCAACGGGCTTTCCTCGACTCTCGGTCCCGAGGATATCGTGCAGTTGCGGGCTATTGTTGAGAAAGGGGATTTCGAGGAGGGCCAGGGTAAATATGAAGCGGTATCGGGTCTTTATGAGCTTTATCTGGAAGATATCGTGAGTGCCGGAACGCTTGCGCATCCTCTGAGAGTAGTGTTCGCCGCGGGAAATGGAACCGCCGGCCGTTTCGGTCCCCCTATCCTGCGCGCGCTGGGATGCGTTCTTATCGAACTGCACTGTGAAGGGGACTGGGACTTTCCTAATCACAACCCCAACCCGGAAGACGTAGCCTTTCTCAAAAGCATAAGCCAGGCCACGCGGGAACACGGTGCGGACCTCGGCATAGGCATTGATGGCGATGGCGATCGCATCGGAGTCGTGGACGATAAGGGTGAGGAAGTTTTTTCAGACAAGCTGGGGTTGTTGGTCGCCCGCTGGATTTGCCCGCAGAATCCAAACCGCGACATCGTGATTGATGTCAAGAGTACGGGATTGTTTTATGACGACCCGATACTGAAGAAGCACAACTGCCGCGTCATTACATGGAAAACAGGACACTCCTATATCAAAGCCAAAGTGGCGGAAGCGCATGCGCTTGCTGGGTTTGAGAAGAGCGGCCACTGGTTTTTCAGCGAGCCGCTGGGGCGCGGATACGATGATTCAATGGTCTCAACGGCGCACCTGCTGCGGATGTTGGTTGGGTGCGGCCAAAGCCTTTCTTCGCTGGTTGAAGCGTTGCCGAAAACCTGGCAATCGCCGACGCTCGGGGTATACTGCGCGGATGGAGAAAAATATCAGGTTGTGGAACAAATGGTTCGCCTGTATGAACAGGATCTCAAAAAGGGGACTGCCATTGGGCAGCAGCGCATCAAGGAACTGGTCACTGTAAACGGAATTCGCTTCATACTCGAGGATGAAAGCTGGGGGCTTGTCCGTGCTTCTTCGAATAAGCCGTCCCTGGTCGTTGTCGCGGAGTCCAAAACGTCGCGCGACCAGCTTTACGATATCATCGAACATATTCAAGCCCGGCTGGCCGAGACGGGCAAGGTAGGGGAATACGACCAGCAGATGGAGCCTCGACATTTAAACCAATAGGCAAAAGAAGGATTCTCAGGTGTCAATATGCGCAATGTGATTATTGTTGGGTCCGGCCCCGCCGGATATACGGCTGCAATTTACACGGCACGCGCCGGTCTTTCTCCGATGATGCTCATGTCGGAACCCCGGGCGGATCAGATGCCGGGCGGACAGCTTATGCTTACAACGGACGTTGAGAACTATCCGGGTTTCCCGGACGGCGTCCAGGGTCCCGATTTGATGGAGTTAATGAAGAAGCAGGCTTTAAAGTTCGGGACGGACATGATCGAGGAAGATGTTCAGGAAGTGGACTTTAAACCCGGCGGTCCCTTCGGGCTTCGTTCGTCTTCAGGATGGCACGAGTGCCGCACGGTGATTCTCGCCACGGGTGCAACGGCCAAGTGGCTGCAGTTGCCCAACGAGTCGAAGTTCCGCAGCCGCGGCCTTTCGGCTTGCGCCGTGTGCGATGGAATCTTTTTCCGCAACCAGGACGTGATGGTTGTAGGCGGCGGCGATACGGCTCTTGAGGAAGCGCTCACGCTTGCGCATCACGCAGCCAGCGTGACGATTGTCCACCGGCGGGATTCACTGCGCGGCAGCAAGATCATGCAGAAGCGGGCAATGGAAAACCCGAAAATTCGTTTTCTATGGAACACGATTGTAACCGGATATGTGGGTGAGGACCAGCTTCAGGCAGCGGCTCTCAAGGATGTAGTTACCGGCAGGGAATGGGTGGAACCGGTTGCGGGAATTTTCATGGGGATCGGGCACCATCCGAATACGGATTTTCTGAAAGGCGTCCTCGAACTGGATCCGCAAGGCTACATTGTGACCAGAAATAACGTTGAAACAAGCATGGACGGAGTCTTTGCCGCCGGCGATGTCCAGGATCGATTCTACAGGCAGGCGATTACGGCTGCCGGCTTTGGCTGCATGGCCGGCCTGAGAGCGGAGCGCTGGTTGGAGGCGAATCCCGCGAAAAGCTAAGTGGCCACGCGCAAGAATCCAACTGTCGCCTATTACATCACAGCGCACGGATACGGGCACGGCGTTCGTTCCTGTGCCATTATCCGTGCGCTCCAGTCTCTTTATCCCCGCATACAGGTTCAGATAGTGAGCGGCCTTCCTGCCGATTTTCTTCAACACCAGTTCGGTGCAACCCCGGACTCTGTTCGACGCGAATCCTTTGATGTCGGAATGACGCAGATCGACTCTATCCGCGTGGATGTCCCATCTACACTAAGGAAAATACGCGCGCTCTATTCGCGCCGCACGGAGATCGTGGATGCGGAAGCGGCCTATCTCGCACGGAGGGGAATAGGGCTGTGTGTGGTGGATATTCCTGCCCTCCCGGTTGAGGCTGCGTTCAAGGCCGGAATTCCCCGCATTGCGGTCGGCAATTTTGCGTGGGACTGGATTTACTCGGAGTTTCTTCCTCAGGATGGCGCCTGGGGGCCCATTATCGATAGGATGCGGGAAGAATACGGGAAAACCGATCTGCTTCTCCGATTGCCCTTTTGCGACAGGATGGACGCCTTTCCAAAAATCGAGGATATTCCTCTGGTCGCTTCTCCAGGAACTTCCCGCAGAAATGAAATCACGAATTGGACGCGGTGCGACCCAAACCGTAAATGGATACTGCTTTCCTTCACAACTTTGGAATGGACGGCGGAAGCGCTTCAGAGAGTCGCGCAGCTGCGAGACTATGAGTTCTTTACGGTGGATCCTCTGGGCTGGGAGGGGAGCGGCATCCATCGCCTGGACCGGAGAAGAATACGTTTTGCTGATATTCTCGCGTCCATGGATGCGGTTTTGTCAAAACCCGGATTCGGAATTCTTTCGGATTGCATCGCCAATAAAAAGCCGCTGATCTATGCCGATCGGAGCAATTTTCTGGAATACCCGATTCTCGTGTCCGCGATCCGGCGCTATATACGGAATGTTCACATTTCCGCCGCAGATCTATATCGCGGCGATTTGCGGGAAAGCCTGAACCGGATTTGGACGACTCCGGAGCCCGAGGAAACATTGGCCTTGGGGGGCGATTCAATAGCCGCACACCGTATTGCGCAGTTTCTTTGAGCCGGTCAACTATTCTCCGATTATTTTTATCATCACCCGCTTGGTGCGATTTCCGTCGAACTCGCCGTAAAAAATCTGCTCCCACGTGCCGAAATCCAGCGCGCCGTTTGTGACGGCAATTACGACTTCGCGCCCCATGATCTGCCGCTTGAGATGCGCGTCGCCGTTTTCTTCGCCGGTGCGGTTATGATGATAATGCTCCGGGCTGGGGTTGAACGGCGCCAGTTTTTCCAGCCAGCGGGCGTAATCTTCGTGCAGCCCGGCTTCGTTGTCATTGATGAATACGCTTGAGGTGATATTCATGGCATTCACCAGGCACAACCCTTCGAGGATTCCGCTTTCTTGAAGCGCGGCACGGACTTTTGGCGTAATATTCACAAAGCCCATCCTTGAGTGGACATACATTTCCAATACCTTTCGATAGTGTTTCATGGCTCACTCATCTTGAGATCAATTGGAGCACCCAGTCCCCATTGGGGAAGATCCACTTCATTCAAGCTTCGGATTATCTGATGTGCGGCGGAAAAGGCTTGATCGTCCATATTGGGATCCGGAACGGCTACGGCATACATCCCGGCGGCGCGCGCAGCCTCCACACCCGCAGGGGACTCATCTAAAACGAGGCTAAGCGCCGGATCCGGCTGCATTCTTTTCGCTGCAAGCAGAAAAATATCGGGTGCCGGTTTGCCTTTTTGGATTTCGGGGTCATTTCCCATCACGATACATTGAAAAATCTTGAACCATTCCTGATGCTTTGTAATTTTTAGCTGAAAGTAGTAGGCGTCCGAACTGGTCGCGACCGCTTGAGGGATTCCGATACGGTGCAGATGTTGCGTCAGGGCAACGGCTCCCGGCATGGGATCGGCAAGGGGAAACATTTCCACCAGGAGATGCTTTCTTTCCTCCAGGTACTCCTCTACGGTAAACGGCAATTGCAGAGCGTCGATCAGCACACGGGCGGAGTCCTCCGCGCGCAACCCTATCATTTTAGATTTTGTAGTCCAGTCGAAAACCTTGCCATATCGGGCCGCGATGATCTGATGCGCTTTTGTATAAAAGGGCTCTGTGTCAAGGAGCAGCCCGTCGTTGTCATAGATAACGTGTGTGATTAAGGGAGCCATAGTGCTTGCTGTGGATAAATCCATCCTCCGGGGCTACATGTTGATTATTCCGACAAAAATATCGTAAACGGCGTGAGCGGCAGCGGTTGCGCCGAAGCCGCGCATAGCAAAAAGGGCTGAGAAATAAAGACCTGCAAACATGCGCTGCATAAAACTCCCAAACGAGAAAGCATCGCCGGCCGGTCCAACGTAATGAAAGGCGGAAAAGAGAAATGCGGCCAGCAGGGCCGCCGCAACAATTCCAACCTTCGGTTCAACAAAGATGCGGCGAAATGCAAGGATCAGGCCGCCGAACAGAAATCCTCGAAAGACCAGTTCTTCATAGATTCCGGCGCCGCAATATAGGATCAAATCCGCAAATCTCCCCGTTTTCGGGCCTTGAGATAGATTCAGATGAGTGGTTATAAAACCGAAAACAAATAAGAGGAGCAGGGCAAAGCAAACGCTCTCCAGAAAGTAGAAAAGAAGCATCCCGGATTTAATCTTCCAGCTCGCCCGCGTCCGCAATTGCCAGATCGTGAAACTGGCAAACAGGACTAGGGCTGACCCGAACATGGAACGAACGGAGAAAAGGCTCAGGATTCGGATGATCAGTGCATCTGCTCCGTTGATATAGGTGGTTTGGAATATCAGCGTTCCCGTGTGGTATAGAACAAGAAAGGGCGCTACCAGGGCTGCCGAATATATGGGGCGCCGTGTTTCTTTCAGGTATCCGCGCAATTTCCACTTCTTCATAGGCATTGCATAATAACCCATGCGCTTAAAAAAAAAAGCCTGGAGTCGATTCCTTCAACACAGGGCCGATAGACCGTGAAATAGCCTGAATGTAAGGAAATGCCGTGTTATTATGGAGAGCAGAACGTATTGAAATGAGGAGCTGGTGCAGAGATGGAAACCACGGATTTTGCGCGAGAGCCCCTGAAGGATGTATTGGGCCGCGAGTTGAAGGATCTGCGGATCTCGGTTACGGACCGATGCAATTTTCGCTGCAGTTATTGCATGCCGCTTGAAAAATATGAATGGATAGACCGGCATGAAATTCTTACTTTCGAAGAAATTACGCGGCTTTCAAAGCTTTTTATCCGATTGGGAGTTGAGGAGATCCGCATCACCGGAGGCGAGCCGCTTTTGCGGCATGGCCTCGAAAACCTCATTGCTCAGCTGGCGGGACTTGAGGGATTGAAAGATCTTTCTCTTACCACAAACGCTTCGCTGCTTAGAGAGCAGGCGGCCGCGCTTGCGCAGGCAGGACTAAAAAGGGTCAATGTTAGCCTGGACTCCATCCGGCCGGATAAATTTCTGCTTGTGACGCGTCGTGATGACCTTGCAAATGTTCTGGATGGACTTTCCGCGGCGCGGCAGCAGAACATGATCCCCATCAAGGTAAACTCCGTGATTCAGCGGGGAGTCAACGATGACGATGTGATTGAGCTGGTGGATTTTTCAAGACGAAACGGCTATTGGATCCGGTTTATCGAATATATGGATGTGGGAAATTCCAATAATTGGGTTTCGGAAAAAATGGTGGCCAAATCCGAAATACTGAGCATTATTCAGAAACGCTTTCCTTTAAAGGAAATAGGGCGGCATGATGAAAGTGCGCCTGCGGTCAACTACCAGTTCCTGGACGGGATCGGCAACATCGGAATCATTGCTTCTGTAACGGAGCCTTTCTGCAAGGGGTGTACACGGGCGCGGTTAACGGCCGATGGAAAACTGGTGACGTGCCTGTTTTCCGATGAAAGTTACGATCTGAAGAAGATGCTGCGAAGCGGGGCCGATGACGAGAGTCTGATCGCGGCCATCCGGAAACAATGGAGCCTCAGAACCGACCGATATTCGGAGGAAAGGCTGGAAGCGATGAATTCGGGCAGGTACCAACCGAATCAGCGCAGAAAAATGGAGATGATCAGCCTGGGCGGCTGATTACCCAGACAGAATTACCCTAAAGAACAATCAATACCATTTTGAACCGGAGTACGGAACCGGGCTGGATAGGCAGTGCTGGGAAGCCTTACCGGAAGGCTGTCTGGCCAAAAACCTCCAGGGATTGCAGCAAAGCGGGCCTTAAAACCGACTTAGGCATAACTCCCGGAAGAGGGGCTCTTATCCTTGGGAAGGTGGCGGGGCCGACGAGACTCGAACTCGCGACCTCCGGCGTGACAGGCCGGCGTTCTAACCAACTGAACTACG
>CAZLHW010000009.1:0-18971 GCA_964559085.1 uncultured Acidobacteriota bacterium
CCGGCCGTGATTTTGATGTGGAACTGAGTGGCCGGGCAGATTCCCTGGACATAATCCCAGTAGAGTTCGACATTAGAGCTGTTGGCATCAGGAGTGCCGGCATAGACGCGATAGTTGAAATTTGTGGGATTATTGGTGGGTTCAGAGCCGTCGACATACTTTTCCCATCCGGCTGCCAGAGTTTTGGGCCCTGCCTGCATCAGTGTCATATGCTGACTCCCCAGATATTCTTTGAATAGGCCTCGGCATACAGGTTCTCGCCCTCGAACAGCGGTACGGGGATTGTTTGCCACACAGGCTCTTCGACGTCCGATATTTGAAAGTCCTGCGGCACCCAAAAGGTCCTCTCCCAAGGGTTCAGGGGCCACCACGGTTCCAGTACGACCCAGTCGAAAGGAATCGGATCTCCATTCTCATCCTTTGGGTTCGAGAAATAGAATGCCTTGGTTAATTCCAGGTATTCCGCCGCATGGGTCTTGATGATGTTGCCGTCGAAGGTCTTGTCCTCGTCGATGATCAGCAACACCTTGCCGTTTAACGATCCTGGCGGCGGGCTGGAGATTCCGTAGTTAATAAACACGTTGCCGGCGCGCACAATCATTCCTGTTCCTGACGCGAGGACCAGCTCCGGGTGCGCGGCGATTTGCGACGGATAAGGCCCGCAAAGAGGAGGATCTATTCCCATGGCGATCTCGACTGCGAAAATCGAGTGGTAATTTTGGCTGTCGCGGTTGAAGCGGAAGGCCATGCATCCGCGCGGGATTGTTGCGTCATCTTCATGCGTTAGTATCTGCAGATTGCTGCAGCCGGAAGGGTTGTCGGTATCATCGGTGACAGTGCCGTCATAGGTGACCGTGATGGGATCGGATGATACGATGCGCGTGCCGAGGCCGTAGCGGTTACGGCTTATCACCGTAGCATAATACCGGCCCGCGGGAGCCAGGATAGTCGGCGTTCGCCACCTTCCGCCGGCATCCGCCCAGCCGTTTACAGCGAGCTTTGTGCCGTTTTTCGCAAGCGCGACTATGTCCTCTATCGGGAAATACTGGAACAGGATATTCGGCGTGTCATTAGGCGGCCACCATGGCTCTATAATCACATAGCGGAACGTTCCGGATTTAGCGAAAGGTCGCGTGAGGCATATCCTATTGACCCCTTCCGACTCCACGATATTCCCATCAAGATCCGAATCGGGAGATACATCATCGCTATAAATCAGAAACACCTTCCCGACGACCAGATCGCTTGCGCTGCGAGTAACGGCAACTTCGCGGGAGCCTTTCGTTACCCGGCATGTTCCGCTCTCGTAAATCTTCTCCAGGTATTTTTCGCGCTCGATCTGACATGGCCCATGTGCGGGCAATCCCGGACTGAGAACCACGGAAACACCCTCGATTGGTGCCCCGTTGTCGTTGTCCGGCAGGAATGAGAAGGACAGGCCGAACGGTGGAATGGTCGGATCATGCCGCCGCGTCAAAATCTCAAGCCCGCTCGCGCCGGATGGATTCCCGGTGATCGGATTGACATAGCAAATTCGCACGGGAGACAGTTCGTCCGGAGATTCCATTCCTGCCGTATCCACGGCACACACCTGCACGAGGAAATCGCAGTCCATCTGATTGGCAACGGTAACGGCAAGCTCGGCAACCAGAGACCTGTCTGCATTCTTCGTGTAGTTGGTTTCGGCAAAGTGTTCCCATGTCGGATGCTCGATAATAAAGCGCGATGTTTCATCCGGACAAATTTCCCATGGACTGTCGATTGTCAGCACCGTCGCCGTATTATCCGACACCCGGCGCACCTGCCCGCGGCCGGTTCCGGCAATGATGCGCACCAGGTTCCCGATCATGGCGTCCACGGTGATCCCGGCCGGGTGCGTGCCAGTGATGAACTTGGCAGCACTGATTGATGTGGATCCGCACTCGGTCGGAGGCATTGCGAGGATTGCCAGAATATCGCCCACGCCGATTCCCGCGGCGACAGGATTCGGAGAGACGGTAAAGGCGCCGGTGCTTGAACTGAAGGCCGTACAATGGAAATTCCGAAGCGGCACATTATCGGAGCCTTTTCTGTAGACCAGCATCAAGTCGCGCCCGGTCCAATCGTCCGCGCCGATCGCATTGCTTGAGGTGATTGTATTCGCCGACACTCCCGTAACCGTTATCCGGGCCACGCCGACATAGGCGATCTTTTTCGCTTTGAGGCGCAGGTGCCTGAAGATGGGATTCGGCATGCTGTAGGTATTGCGCGACAGGGGAGCAGTCACGGATATGGATGTGGGCAATGTCCCCGTAAACGTCGCCAGATGACACATGGCCTGCTGGTGATCCGCCGCGCCGAATAGGTCATACCCGGCATAGGTTCCAGCGGGCCAGGTGATATCAGACAGAGATACTGCATTCGTGCTGCCGGCTGCAGGCCTCACGGCGACGACATTGGACGGGAGGGAGAATTTGCCGTTTGCGTCCCTCGCGCACAAAGCGAAGAAATAATCGCGGTTGCCTTCAATTGTGCCTCCGGTTGCGGTGCTTGTGCAGCTGCCGATCTTCGGCTGTCCGTCCGAGGAGAAATCGTTTACCGGAAGTCTGCCGGAGATCACAAGCTGGAGCTGCGATGTGTCATCGGCGGCCTGCTCGAGATGCTGCGACAGTGCGAAGGTTTTTTCGCCGGGTGCATAGATGGGATCGCCGCTGATGGGAATCTCCATGTCCGGATGCCACGCAAGGCCGAACGTGCGCTGCACCCTTTCCGTTGGAACCGGACTTGCAATGACGGCGGCCGGCTTCGGCCCGTCGACCAGGTTGTACATCTCATCGACAGTTGTCTGGCCCTCGATGTCGATCGAATAATCGCCATTGAGCTTCCAGCCCGTAACGCGGAATTCGCCATAATGGGGCGCCGGCAGGCCGTTGATCTCTCCATCGGGCATGTCCGGATGGGTCATGGAGCAGACCATGCCGGGTTCGGTGTTCAATGCCAGAACCGTGGTTTTAAAGGACAGCCGCCGGGCGGCCTTCCATTGGGCCGGGGTAATGCCGCCGAGCTCTTCGCGCAATCGCGTGGTGATGATGCGGGCCGCCTGCGATTTGGAACAGGTGCCGGAAAGATTGACGTTGGCTTTGAGGAACTGCGGTGCAGTGCTTCCGCCGATGAGCCTGGCGTGATCGATATCGTAAATGCACACGGAATTCGCCGCAAAATTGAATTCCCGGTCTGCGAAGTTTGCGGTCAGGTGATTGAAGGACGGCTTAAGCGGGGCAAGCTGGAGGCTCTGAAACAGGATGTTGCCTTCGGTGAAGGCCTCGACGACGGAGGAATTGACGCGGACGCCCAGTTTCAGTTTGCCGAAAGCAAATGTGTAATATCCCAGGCAATTCATGAGAATTTCCTGGATCCAGTCGCGCAACGGCTTTTCTTCCTGGACCACGCCGCGGAACTTGAACTGTGTTTCCTCGCCGCCGCCTATCAATGCATCCACGGTGTCGTCGCAGACGGCTGCGGCTGCGATCGCCGCGTTCACATCGAAATACTGTTCACAGGCGGCTTCGTCTGCAAATCTAAGGCCGCGGGCCCGCAGCAGCATATTGACGGCAATCCACACCGGATTGGTGAGAACCTTCTGCGATCGTGTCCCGGGCGCCGTCCAGACCCACCCCTGCATGCCGTTAAGGATATTGGCTTCCATGGTGTGCTCGGACGGATAGGACAGCTGGATGCCTTTTTCATCCTTGCGCTTGATTTCGAGAAAGGCAAGGCCGGCTGAAAAATTGTCCTGCCAGACGCTGGTGCCGTCTGTTGCCTCGCGCCAGTTTTGGGGATTGCTGCCGACGCGGCCGATGGAAAACCAGTCCTGCGGGCCCGCGGGATCCGTTCCGGGGCCATAACGGAGGCCGGATATACCCGGGTATCCGTGATTATGCTGGCCGTCAAGAAGCTGCATCGGCGTATTGGGGATGGTGTAGCTGATTTCGTGGCCGAATAATTTGATGGTTTTTGTCCGATTTCCGATGGTGAATTCGAGCGGCCCTTCGCCGACAATGCCCAGCGCTGCATAAAAATCGCTCTCTTCGCGGCCGGCGGCGATCTTGCAGTTGACGGGCATTCCCACTTTGTATTGCCCGTTTTCATCGACGTAGGCTTCGTTGTCCGTATAAATCTCGGGAACAACCTGGTCGTAAATGGATTCGGATACGATGGAGGTGCTCGTGAATTTTGAGCGGCCGTATCCAAAGACGCCTGTCGAGTTATCCTTGATACGGACGCTTTGGGGCTGGGCGATCACTCCGCCGAAGTATCGCTTCATGCCATGGGCGAGGCAGCCATTGGGCGTGTCATAGCCCTTGTCGCAATCTGCCGGACTGGCATTGGGGAAATGCCCATAATCCATGCCGGTACTCTGCGTAGCGAACGGACAACTGACGGTGTCGTTAAAACATTTCCAGCAGGACCTGGAGATTTTCCGAGTGGGGTAGGGAAGCGTCAGCTCATACATCCCATCCGCGGCCGTGATATGGAATTCGGGCCCCGTGTCCATGCTCCAGTCAACGATCTCGCCCTTCCAAAGGTCCAGCTTGATCCCGGTGCCGATATGAAACAGGCTGAACTCGAGCGAGGCACGGATTAAATCGACGTCATTGACCAGGTTGCGCATGACCCGGTCGGCGTTCCCAAAAGTGAATTGAGCCTGATCCGATTCTCCGCTCATGCCCTGGGAAATTCCGCTGAATTCAAGGAGACGGGGCAGATACAACTGACTTCCGATTGTGCAGCGGCGATCGGAGATATGGATGGCCGGATACCCCGGCTGTCTGGGCTGGATCCTTACGAGAGGGATAAGCTTCTGGACCTGGGACAGGAGTGCGGTTTTAAGAGCTTCAGAAGGGAAGCGCAGGACGGTTTGATTGAGAGCATAGGATGGGGATGTGACAGGAATCTCAATCAGGGTGATGCCAACGGAGCTGATGACATCGGACAGAAATTCCCAGGAGAGGGGTTCATTGGCGAAGCGACAGAGGATTGGCGTCGTTCCGCTGCCGTCGTCATTGGGCGCTTTATAAATGAAGGCGCCATAGGGACCATATTGATTCTCCCAGAAATTCCGCAGGGCGATGCGGTCCGATTCGCGCATCTGGGATTTGTAGATCGTAAAGCGCCTGGCGCCGTTGCCGAGGAGAAACCGCTGCGTGATTTTGGCATTGGCCGATCCGAACTGGTGCTCGGCGATCGGGAATTCATGGCTCATCCCGTAGGGATAGTCCGGAATGATCGGGAATTCGCCGGACGGCTCCTCATAAGGCAGCGGGACATTGCCGATATAATCCGCGCCGTATGTCCCCGCCGCCATCGCGTCGAAGTCGGCCTCGGTCTTGGGAGCGTTGAAAACGTAAAGCTTGTGGATGGTGCCGTCAAAGAAATCATTCGCAACACCGATATTGAGATAACACCCGAGCGTGAACGCCGCGTCTGTGGGACTCATATTATTGGTCGTTGTTAGTCCCGTGGACGTTTCAGCGACAACCGTTCCCGCCGTAATATTGTAGAGCTTGCCGTAGTACCCTTTTGTTGAGTCATCAAAATAAAATGCAATCCCGTAGCGCGTGCCAACCGAAAGGGTACCCGTGTGCAGGGATTTTATTTCGTAGGATGCGCCGCTATTATAGCCAAGGTCGAACAATAAATTATATGACCCGTCAGCAGCCGCCTTATAGCGAATGTCCCATGATTGCTGATTAGCTGCAACATCACGCTTGGCCAGCATAAAGTACGACAAATTGACATCCGGCAAACTCGCCAGCGTGAATTCACAATACAGCGCCAGATCCGTATAGCCAGGGGTCCCCGGGAATCCCTCAGACAGCGAAGCCGCAGGCCGATAGAGATAGTCACCTTCGGCACGGATGAACTTTGCGCCGTTATCCCACGTCACGCCGACGTTGGTGAGGTGGTTCCCCTTGCCGCTGTAATCCTGAGTGAGCGACCTGTTTCCGAAATATGCGGCGACGCAGGATGGGTCGTTGTGAATATTATTTGCCATGCTCAGGCCAGCTCCACCAGGGAAATATCAACATCCGCGCGTCCCATGCCGATCATCTGGTTCCATTTGCCTTTAAAGTGGACGATGTAGCGCCCGATGGGCGAGGCTCCGGTCGGGTCATAGTTGAACTTGGGATAGGTTTCCCAGACATCATAGAAATAGAAAGGCTCCGTGTCTCCAAGGCGCGCCTCGTAGAAGGCGCGCAGTTCGGCCAGTAGCGCCGGCGCAAGGCGCTTCTCAAGTCTCCATTTCTTGCTGCTTGTCTCGGTCAAACGGCAGCGCTGGAATTCTCCATTGCGGTATTCGTTTTCAAGGACCGCGTATTCGCGGGAATGCGAGAATGCTTTGCACAGGCTCCAGGGCATCACCGAAGCAGGGGCGGCATTCAGGACGGATCCGGGCATCTTCAGCTGATAATGGTTCCGGGACTGAGCTGCAGACTGACCAGCTCGCGCCGGTTGTAGTTGGACCTGTTTGCGCGCAGTGCGGATTTTTGCACGGCCCGCGGATTGTGTGCGATGACGCTTACGGTTTCCTGCTGGAAGAACTGTTTCGCGCCCGGGACGCTCACGTTCACAATGGTCGGGGCTGCATTGCCGACGCTATCGCGGCTGGAACTCATCCTGGGCAGCGGCCTGTTTTCCTGTGCCGTTAATATTCGTTCACCACGATGCACCCAGGCGAGCATATCCCGGGGCACGAAATCGATCCCGGCGGCAAAGGCCGGAACCTTGATGGAGGGTATTGCGCCTCCTGGGGGAGCAACGGCCCAGCCGTTCGCATACTGCGTCTGCTGGTAGAGGCCTCCGCCCTGCTGAACGAGGACCGATGCCGTCATCTGAGCCGGAAGTTTGCCGGTTTCCTGCCCGGTTGTCATGGCATATAGCCGGACCAGTTCCTGCACCTGTTTGCTTCGGATGGCCATGTCGAAATTGCCGCCATAGCTCTGTTTAGCGATCTCAACGATTTGAAGGCGAACACCCTTATCCTGCAGGTCCACGCCGTAGGTTGCCTTGACCTTCTCGCGTACTTTCTTTTCGGCGCTTTTGCGGAACAGGCCCATCAGGCCGACGGCAGCTCCGATTCCGGCGCCGACGGCGGCTCCGAAGCCTCCGCCGTATTTGAATCCGATCATGGCGCCGCCGGCTGTGGTCATTGCCAGCCCGGACACACCGCCGCGTTGAACTCCCATCAGGGCCAGCATGGCGCCGCCCATGAGCGCGGCATTGGATTTGCCGAGCTGCGAGAGCTTGCCTCCGAACGATAACTGCCCGAAGGATTGCATCGGGCCTTCAAAGCCCGCAGGCATTGTTGAAGAGATGCCAAGGAATTGCTTCAGTCCGGATAAGCCACCAGACATGCCGCCGAGATTGAATGCAGATCCGGATCCGCCGGCACTACTGCTGCCTGCGCCCGGCAGGAACGGAGGCGTTCTTCCGGATCCCATCCCGGGTATCCCGCCGCCAAGAATCGATCCAAGCCCCTGGCCGCTGCTTCCACCTCCAAGCATTGGAATCATTCCCCCCATGGCGCCGGCCAGGCCAAGGCCGCTGCTTGTGCGGATGCCTCCGGCGCCCGGCATCTTCATGCCGCTGAATAGCTGTATCAGCATTCGCGCAACATGCGACGTGACGATTTCCTTGATGGCCGTCAGAACAGCGGTTTTCAGAGAATTGCCGATTGCGGAAAACACGGACTGAGACTTCGTCGTCAGTGCATCGAAGACGCCTTCCGCCTGGCGCTTGAAGGAATCGAAGGTTTTTTGATTCTCATCCCGGATGATCTGCATACGGCGGATGGCGGCGTTTTCCTTTGCGGTGTCCACGGCAGCCTGGGTCTGTTCATCGATCTGGCCCCGGAGTTGCCTCCTCTGATCTTCGATTTCTGCAATCATGCGGCTGATTTCGGCCGTGTTCTGACCGGCCGAACGCAGTACTTCTTTCTGCAGATTGAGCTGTGTGACAATTTCGCCGGTTTCGATGTCGAATAGCTGCAGTTTGACTGCATGCACCTGCTCGAGATACCGGATCTCGATCTCTGCCCTGCGCTGCTCGAGAGCTGCCTTTTGTTCAACCGTCTGCGGCTCCATCAAATCAAGCTGCCGCAAAGCCTGGTCCCGGGCGACGGCGGCGCGCTCCTCGTCGAACTGCATCCGCTGTCGGATATTGTCCATTTGCTGCCCGGCGAGCGTCTTTTCATACTCCATGCGCTTGTCGAGGTTCTCGATTTCCTTTTTGAGATACTTTTCCGCTGCATCGAGACGTTCGGCAAGAATGCTTTTGATGGAATCCTGCTGGATCTTCTGTATGCGGAGCTGCAGGGCCTGCTCGATATCGGCCCTGGCTTCGGCGCTCAGCTTGACCTTGCGTTCAACGCCGCTTTCATCCACATAGGTGGTCAGCTTTTCTATCTCCCGCTTGACCTCCAATATCTCCCTTGCTGCTCCGCCAATGAAAGCGTCTTCAGAAGATTGGCGGAATTCGCGGGCTGCCCGAGCGGCATCCTGGATGAATTTCTGAATCCTCTCTTTTCCCGTATCCTCAATAACCGGGCCCTCAGTTGCAAAAGATTCTTCATATCCGAGGCCCTTTATTTTCGTGTATCTTTCGGCTGGGAATTCAATCTGCCCCGGTTTGAATCCGGGAGCGATGGTAAAACGCATCTGCTCTTCCGTAAACCCCATGGCCCTGACCTGCTCCAGCGTTTTGCCCTCTTTAAACGCCTTCCGGATCAATTCCTGCCTGCCGATCGCCTCCAACTCCTGCCGGGTCTGCTTTATGGCTCGGTATTGATCCCAGAGCGCAACTCCAAAAGCAGCCATGGATGCCGCGACTATTGCCCATGGATTGGCTAGTACCGCCGCATTCAGGGCCCCGACGGCGGTCGTAAGCGAAAAAACAGCCCGTGTGATCTTGATGATTTGGCTTGCAATCGCGTAACCAATGACCAGCTTGCCGGCCTTCTCGGCTATTTCGACGAATTCCCGGAGCTGCGCCGCCAGCTTCTGAAAGCCGCCGTTCTTTGCCCACTGGACAGCTCGATCGGTCAGCTCGATCAATTTTGGCAGCAGCTCTTCGGCAAGCTCGTATTTGAGGCCGGTAATCGCGCCCTCGAGCCGTGTCAGATTGTCCCGGAATTTTTCTGCAGCACGGAAAGTGTTGCCGCCGACAACCAATCCGAGTTTCTCCGCCTCCAAGCGCATTTCACGAATGCCCGCGCCTCCCTGATTAAGCAGAGGGATCATTTCCTTGCCCGAGCGGCCGAGAAGCTGCAGGGACAGAGCGGTTTTTGTAGCGCCGTCCGGCATCGCCCTGAATCGATCCGCCAAATCCTCCAGCACCGAGCTTGTGGAGCGCAGCGTGCCTGCGGCGTTTTTGTATTCCACGCCGATCATTGCAAAGTTTTTGCGTTGCTCTTTGGCTCCCCGGGCGGCTTCCAGCATGTTTTTCGACAATATCCCGAGGCCGGTAGCCAAGCCCTGCATTTCCAGACCGGACAGGTTGGCAGCATGGCTGAAAGAAGATAATTCTTCCACGCTGAGTCCAACTTTCTGGGCCATCTTTCCCATTTCATCCTGGGCGCGGACGGCATCCAGCGTGAAAGACTTCAGGATGCCGAGGGCCTTTTTCATGGCGTCATATATGGCGTTGCCGGCAACAACACCCTTGGCCATGGATGCGGTCATCCCGTCAAATCCTGCGGTGGCGGCTTTGGTTGAAGAAACGGCCTGCTTTTCGAAGCCGGAAAGCTGCTGGTTCAGGCTTTTGAGCGCACTATTGGCGCCCCTGGAGTCGACCTGGATGACGAGTTCGAGTTTATTGTTGTCTGCCATTTATTTCGTCGGACCTGTTCTAACGCTTTGCAGCCTTTTCCTCTTCCAGCCTGTCTATTTCTTCTTCGACTATCTGCAAGGCGAGGAATTCATCCGCATCGATATCGGCGGGAGTGAGATGAATCCCGAGTTTGAGCGCGGCGCGCAAATCCAGGGCGCGGCGCAGAAGCCGGCCGGAGTTCGAATTGTAGGCTGCGTCGAGCCTGTTCAGCGGGCAATGACCGCAGGGTTCATCATGACCGGGAGAATCCGGGCAGAGGCCCGGATTGCATAAATCGCTTCTGCGCAGATGCCAATAGATCAGGAAGCGCAGAGACGGTTCGTCCGGCCAGTCCTCGACTAAAAATTTTCCGAACCGGCCACCCCGGAGCCGGATTCCACTTCATTCACCAGGGCCTGGACGACGGCCGCCTGATGGATGATCGGGACGGAGGCCGCATATCCTTCATGGGACTCACAGAGCTTTTTATAGAGATCGGCCGCGGCGTCAAGGTTGATGGTCAGCTGCTGGCGGTTATAGGGCAGATCGATAATCCGGTAAAAGCTGCGGCGATGCTGAAACAGATCCCGCGAGCTCGGAATCTTCAGGACATGGATTGTCCGCGATCCCGGGACTTGGAGGCATATGCGGTACAGGTTCCCCTCGCGTTCGATGTTGTCGACATCCGCCCGGCTTAACTCGTCCAGGATCCGGCCAGCCTCAAAAGCATCGATGGCCGGCTCCTCTCCGACGCGAAGCTCGGCAAGGAGGTCTGCGTCAAAATCGGAGGAATCGGGCATAATGGTTTCGCTCATGCCGCGGCCCAGATTTTTGATCAGGATCTTTCTTTTGCGCTGACGCTCCAGCCATTGCTGGTCTGAAGGGAAACGCACGGTGACGGTTTTTGCGCCTTCGGCGGATTGCAGTTTGAATTCCATCTGGCGGTTTGCATCGAATAAGGATTTATCTTCAGACATGGCATCTCCAGGAAACAAGGAGCTCCGCCGTTGCGGAGCCCCTGGACAAGATAAAAGGGTTTGACGATTACGCTTCCGCTTCGCCGATGCCGTCGACGCCGCACTTGGCGACGGCGGTCAGAAGGCCGTTGGTTGCATGCATCAGGGGCTTGCAGGTCACTTGAACGGTCACAATGCCGTCCGTATCTCCCAATTCCACGACAGAGAAGCTCATGCGCGGATAGGTGAGTGTAAGGCTATTGTTGGCATCATGCGAAAGACTGATTACGGCCGTGCCCTCCGCCTGGGCTTTCAATTTGGTGAGTTCATCGGAGCCATGCTCGAAGCGGGCCGTATACTGCAGTCCGCATTCGCGGTCTCCAATTTCCAGGCGCCCGCGGATGGCGCCTGATGTAGCATCACCCGAATCCTGAAAGCCGGAGCCGGGATAAAATCCGGCATCGAGGCGATGGTTATTCTTCCAGGTTGCTTCGAGAGAAACGATGTTTCTATTGGAGACATAATTGACTCCGTTGATTGTGCAGGCGAGGGAAGCGGAGGGCAGGAGTTTTTCTGCGACGGCCGCCGGGAGCTCTATTGCGGAGGGCTCCACATGTTTGCCGGATCCCACAATGTCCACGACAAGTTTGCTGTTGGCCCGGCCGGGGCCGGCGCCTATGGTCAGAGTCCATCCCTCGATGACGCAGCCGACGGCCATGCGGTCCAGGACGACATTGGCGCCCGGCCGGATCTGCTCGATATAGCTGAAGCACGGGAGCTCAATTCCGTCGGGCACCGGATCCAGCGGGGTGCAGGTATAGGTGAAATTCGGGCTGGTGCCCGTTTTGGCGGATTTTCCGAGGCCGAAAGCCATCGCCCAGGCTGCAAACTCGGCGCTGCAATATTTTTCAATCTGGCCGGCTACGTCCCAGGATGTTTTAAATACCTTGGTGGCGAACTCATGACCCTTGCCGAGCTCCGCGGCGTCGTCTTCGGTATTGAGCTTTGGGCCGGCAAAACTGGCATTGAGCTTGCCGAGACGCCAGATGCCGGCGGCGGTATTGGCTGTGGCAAGATTGCTTTGTTTATTCTTTCCAAAGCCGATTAGCATTTCGCGAATATTGGCTGGCATTGTTTTTACCTTTCTTCGAGTCTGAGGTTTATTTCCAGGTACTCCACCCCCTCGGCATCCTGCTGGGGCGTTATCTCTCCTTCGAACCTCGGCAAGTCCAAACCGTCATGGATAGTGCAATCCGGGAATGCCTGTTCCTGGCCGGCAGGAACGCCATTCATCAGCTGATAGATGAGATTGGAGTAGGAATCTCCCGCTTTGGGTCGAAGGTAGACGGAGACCGTATGGCTGAATATCCATCCGGCACTTGATTCGCTCAATCCCCGGTATCTGACCATAATGCCGGGAGAAGGCATAGCGTGCAGCGCCCGGGAAAAGCTGACGTTTATGGGGTAGATGTCGTCGTAGACGTAAATCCGTTCCGGATCGCCATCCATGGCCGCCACAAGGTCCGCAATGCCGCGCAATAGATTGACGATATTGCCGGTAATATCGGAAGGCTTGATCATGATCAGGCAATTCTGAGAAGACGGTCTTTCAGCTGATTGAGAAGGACCTGGCCGTTTCGCAATACGACGGCAATGTTCGATCGGGAAAAACCAAGCATTTCGCGGTTGCCGCGCGCTTTGATCCTGCCTGCGTCTGTAGGCGGTTCCGTGATCCACGCCATGTTGTCGCTGACTTTGCGGACGGCGATTTGATCCATGAGATGGCCGACGCTTTTGAGCTTGCTCTTGCGCTTCAGGGTTCTGCGCCGGTATTGGGCAATGGTTCCTGTGGACATCATGCCCGTGCCGCACAGATCCCGGATAGGGCGCAGGCCCCTGGCCTTCTTGATTCGTATCCAGGATTTTGATTTCAGCGGAGGCGCCGGCGCATCGTTCAAATCATGGGCCCTGGCAACGCGCTGCCGGATGGAATTGAGCGCTATGGCGCCGAGATTATACATGGCGCGTTGCGGCAGGGTGAGCCGGTCCAAGCGAAGCTGCTTTTTGACGTAGATGTTGACGGTGCGGCTCATCAGGCATCCCGGTCCTTGCGGAGCAGCATCCAAATCCCGTTTGCCGCATCTCTTTCAATCCGCACAATCCTATAAGCCGCGCTTTGACCTCTGATCTCGTCGCCTTCGACCGGAACGGGATTGACGCCGCCGGCCCAAGTCCACAATCTGGCATACACGCTGCCGTCGCCTGGAGTGCTGTTTTCCGTTTCCACCCCTTCCTCCAGGATGCCGGCAATGGATTGCGGAATGCCGGTGCCGACGGGCGTAAAGAAAAAAGCCTGCCCGAAGATCTCCAGACAGGCTTTATTCATGCCATCAATGACATCGTTATAGCTCATGGGCTATGCCTGTACCAGCAGGACAGGGATTGTTGCCGTTGCCCCTGAAGTGACTGCACCCAGAGCTTTGCCGTACAGGCGCCCCGTAGCCTTTTTGCTGAGCTTCGGAGTGTCGGCATCCACGTAGTAGATTTTGTCTCCGGGAGCAACGGCGCTGTTGCCCGAGCCGTCGACTCCTTTTACCTGGAGATTGAAAATCCCGCTGATGCAAATGGTGGTCTCGTCGGCGGCATTATCTCCGGCGCCCTCATTGGTGATAGCCACCCCGGGGATTTCGCCGACTCGAACCGGATCACCGGATACGGGCGTCGCCGGGTCCGTCGCCGCTGCATTGATGAATCTGCCTTCGCTGACATAATTTTTTGCCATTTCCTTTTCCCCTTTGTTCTTTCGGAAATCGTTTCAGGCCTTGGTTCAAATGAAGAAAGCCCGAATATGTCGGGCTTTCTCTTCTTTCTGGAACAATTGATGGGTCGTTATGCGCCGGCGTTCTTATACGCGCCGCGGTAATCGACGGCGCCTGCGCCGAAGTCATGCCGGATCTTTACCTCGATGCCGTCCACATCAAATCCATTCCGCGTCTCGGTATAGGCTCCTTCCTGGCCTTCGAGATAAGCATAGATCACAACGGGCGCAATATCGGGATCGGCAAACAGGTACCAGGCTGTTGCACTGGCGGCTTCAAGCCGGGCTTCTGCGAACGGCGTCAGTTCTCCTGCCCATGGATTTATCTTGTCGGGCTGGTTGGGCTGATAAGCGGAGGAGCAATACTGTTTTGCCAGACCGAGTTTGCCGACGGGGACCACGAGAAATCGCGGAGCGATGTTCATCGTCTTGCCGCCCGGCGTGGTCTGCTTCATCATTGATGCAATGCCGATGCCGAGGCTGTCGACCGAGATTGCCGTGCCGGTGCCTGTCAGATTGTTGTGATGAGCCGCTTCAAACAGGGCATAGCCATCGGCCAGAGTGCCGTTGGCCGTGATAATTCCCCATACCGTTGTAGCCTCCAGAACTGCCACTTCCTGACCAAGCAACATCGGGATGCGGGTAAAGGCTGCCAGGTCATCATTGACAACCACCTGGCGCGTGAGCGCGATGATCTGCGCATAGGTTGACAGTTTCCAGGTTTCCTTGCCTTCAACCAAGGCGCCGCGCTTGATTTCGCCGGATTCAGTCACCTTCTGGAGCCGGGTGTTTGCATCGAGCTGCAGCTCGCTCATTGTTTTGAAATCGGGCGCTGTCCGACGTGCGGCAATCCGCTTCCACATCGAGAGGGCATCGGCGATTTCGTAGCCTGACCGCAGGTTCTTATTCAGCACATTCTCCAGGATGTATGGGAAGTCTGATGTTGACTGGAAAGCCAGCTTGGCAATCGCCATTTTATCGAGGCCGCGATACCGAATACGCTTGGCGTCCAGGCAGTCCTTTGCTATTTCAAGCAGCGTCAGGTTGGCATACTGCCGCGAAGCTTCATCCAGAGAATACTTTTTGGGATTGAAGCGATTCATGAGGGCATCGCTCATGGCGGCGCGCCGGACGTCGGATTCCTCGTGGAGCAGCGGACTGTCGGCCGGGGTTCTGATCTGCACTTCCTGTTTGAACCGCCGGGCACGCTCGTCGATTGCCAGGCGTCGGAATTCCTCGATGGGGGTTCCGGAATTGATATGCTGTTCTCCGAAAGACGCTTCGAGGCCGCAGGCCTTCGCGGTCTCGATGATCGATTTGACACGGGTCCTTTCGGCCTCGACGCCTGAGTCGCGGAGGTTCTGTTGTTCATTTTCTGCCGGCTGCAGAGAAGCAGCAGTCTCTTCGGTGCGGGCCTGTTCGCCCGCATTGGTGGACTTGTTCGTGTTCATGGTGAAATCCTCCATGTGGGCTGAATCAGCCCTGGTTAAGGAAGCGGAGACGATCTCCGCATCCGAGATCTTTGATTCATCCTCGAACTGGATTCGGAGCCCGGCATTGGGGTCGGCGCCGATTGGAACGAGGCTGACTTCCATGGGTTCCCAGTCAACGGCCAGATAAGACTTGACGGATTTCTCTTTTCCATTTTCGTCCTTCTCCGTAATGTCCATGAGCTTGTGTATTACGGCTCCGACGCTGGCGTTGCGGATGATTCCGTCCCGGACATCCTGCCAAATGGGGTCCACTTCCGGCCGGTTGCTGAAGCGGACGCGAGCGTTTCCCTGCAGGTCGGCGGATTCGATGACGCCGATAATGTCGGCAAGGCTCCAGTCGCTGTGGGAGTTCAGCAGAGGCGCCTTGCCGCTGGCGAGCCTTTCCATGCGGACATGCTCGGGTTTCATGGAAAGAGTGAGAAGGTAGGTTCCGTCCCAGCTTCTGCGCGTGACGGTGGAGCCTGTATACCACTTCAGTTCCGCAGTACGGCTGTCGTCCCCCTTTTGTGCCTGCAGTTCAGCTGCAAGCCGCTGCAGCGGGATTTTGATGTTCATGCGTCATTCCTCCTGATTGTTTGAGGCTTGATCTTCGTTTTTTCCGGTTATGGCCGAACCGGTTTTTGTGCGCCGGCGCGGATCGCAGTCGAGCACGATTCCGTCTCTATCCCAGGCCTCGTTGATTCTCCTGATCGCGGCCCGCTGTTCTTCCGGGTCGTATCCTTCTTCTCCGACAGCTTGTTCCCATGTTTGGATGCCCATGCGGATGCGGCAGAGGATGGCTCGTGCATCCTTTTCGGGATCCACGCTGCCGTAGCTTGGCGGAGACCATACCGTCCTGTAGTCGCGGGCGGAGATGAGGCCGGCCGCATAGGCCGAATCGATGAACCACCGGCGGGCGGGCTTGCAGAACATCGGAATGAAGATGAGCCAGCGGAAAGCATCAATGTGATTTCGGAAGGACAGGAGGCCTGCGCGGAAGCTCGAGTAATTGACGTTGGAGAGGTCGCCGGTGAGCTGCTCGTAGGTGATCCCGATGCCCGAGGCAATCCTGGTCTGTATGTCCCGCATGAAATCCCGGTATCCGTTGCCGGTGCCGCTCGGGACACCGAAAGTAACCTCCTCGCCCGGGCGCAAGTACCGGATCATGCCGGGCTCGACGGTTTCCACGATCTGGCTGTCCTGCGCCTGCACTTCTCCTATGGAGGGGCCTGCGCCTGCATCGGGTTGGGTGACAAAGGTGGAAAAGCAGGCCTCGATTTTCTTCCGGACCAGTTCGGCCTCGCAATATTCATCGAGATCTCGCATTGAGACAATTACGGGAGCGAGCCAGGGGACTCCCCGCACCTGAAGGCGGTCCTTGCGGTAAATGTGGAGAATGTTCCCGGCATCAACCCTGCGCGAGGAATTGCTGGATCTCGAGTTGCTGGTAAGGACTTCGCCGGGGTGGTTGGGAAAAAGCCAGTAAGCGATCCGGCGCCCGAGAAGGTCGAATTCGACTCCATGGATGATGTAGCCGGTATTGGTCAATTCGGTTTTCCCGGTATCGAGCTGATCCGCTTCGATGATCTGCAACTGCATGGGCACGAGTAATCCATCGTCCGAAGATCGGGGCCGCATTCGGACCAGGCATTCGCCGCTTTCAACCACTTCGCGGGCAACCAGGCGCTGGATTCCGTAGAAATCCAGCTGTCCGTCCGCATCGCATTCTTCGATCCAGACTTTCCAGGCCTCATTGATCTGTTTGGCAAGGGAGGAGTCTTTCCCCTCCGGCAGATCCGCCTGCGCCGTGATGCCCGTCCCGATCATGTGGCCCACGAGCTCGTCGACGGCGCGGGTGGCGTAGGCATTGTTGCGCACCAGGTCGCGGCTGCGCTGTCGCAGCTGGGCGAGGGCGGGGCCGATCTCGGCGTTGGCGGAACTGTCCGTGGTCCGCCAGTTCGACAGTCGCCGGTCCATGCGGGCAGCTTCGTATTTGAGAAGGATCCCGGCGGCGGCCCTGGCGCGTATTCGTTTCGCACCCCACCCTGGACTCAACCAGCGGATGGCGCGGTCGAGCCATGTGTCGGATAAATGGCTTTGGTTCATTGCGAAGATCAGCGATCCCGGCCTTTGCTGAAGGCCGCATAAGTGGTTCGAGCCGAAGATTTCGCAGACAGCTTTTCGATCTCGCCGTCAATGGCGGCGAGGGCTTTCTGGGCGTCGGTGAACTCAAAGCTGCGTTCGCCGAAACTTGCCCGAGCGACTCCGATGCGTTGAAGGATTTCTTCTCGTTTTGCCTGCAGCTGTTCAAGCGTCACTGCCGTATCATCCTCCGGAAATAGAACATTGCCTGATCCGCTGCTTGCGGGATTACGGAAACGAGCTGCCATCCCTCCGCCCCGTAGCCGGAAAGCTCGGCATTCCGATTGAGCAGCACGGACTTATACTCCCAACGGGCCGGTATATCGTCCCGGAGCGATGCCGGCGCCATTGCGTCCGGGTTGTCACGGTACTGCCGGCCGTGTCCGGCGATCTCCGGTTCTCGCAGCGCAGAATCCTTTTTGTTTTTCATCTTCGAAGCCAGTCCTTTCCGCGGCCGCCCAGCCAATTCCCGTGAGGATGGATCAGCTCGGAATCGCGTGGATGCGCCGGTTTGCGTTCGGCCAATTTCGCGGCCTCCTGCTTTTGCGCTTCCAGCCTCTCGGCGCATGCATTGAGCCTCCACCCGGCCATCACCAAAGCCTGGAGAGCCGCATAGGCGTAACAGGCGACGTCCAGGGCTTCGTTGCGCACGCCTGGCGACTTGTACCATTCTCGGATTGCAAAGCCTTTGCTGTATCGAATGCGAACCGTTTCCGATGTCAGTTGCTCGAAGAACGTCCGGTCCGCTGTCATCGGGAAATGCATGTATCCCGGACCCGGATCCGGGATTTTCAAGTGAGCCGAGACCCATTCTTTGCACGGGTCAACCCCCACCAGGAACAACGGAGAACGGTCTTTCCCCTTGCTTGCCTTGCGCGGCCATACGGGGCGGCGCCCAGCCTGTCCCTTGATCGCGTAGATGCGCCGGCGAAGTCGATCTCTGCAAAACTGATAGACGGCGGCGGTGGCGTACCCGGAATCGATGCAAGCCGCCGATATTGAAAGTTTCATCCCGAATTCGTGCTGGAATTCCGAATTCAGGATCCGGTCCAAATCTCTCCATACCTCCGGCCTGGTGGTGTCGCCTCGAAGGACATGGTAAGCGGTCAACCAGCATTCTTCATCGCTTCCCCAGCCGAAGATGCCCGCCTCGAGACGGTCCGCCTGGACATCGACGCCGCAGGTCAGCAACGCCACTCCCGCCGGCAGAGTCGGCCCAAATGCTTCGCGCCGCGCCAGCAGCATTTCAACATCGATCTTTTCGGCTGCGCTGTCTTCCCACGACTCTGCGAGCACCGTGTTGATGAATACGCGCAAGCGTTCCGGCGATTTGCTGGCTTTGATGAATGCGCCTGCCAGTTTCGGCCAGGGCGTCCAGGGAGAATACAAGCCGTTGATATGAAATCCGGCCGCCTTGCCGGATCCGTGGGCCCCGGCCCTCCATTCGCCGCCTGCGAGCATTCCCGGTTTATGCCGGTCTTCGATCACTCCATTGCAGGATTCGCATTGGTAGAAGGCCTCTTCCGGTTTCCCCTCCGGCCAGTGCACGCCGGACCACTTCAAAGTCTGATAGGCGCCGCAATGCGGACAGGGGACGTAATACCGGCGCTTATCACTCTCCTCATAGGCGGCTTCAATCCGGGAAATGCCCTTGATGGTCGGCGTGCTTATCATGACAATGCGCCTGTTGCTGAAGGTCTCGCTCCTGGCAATCGCAAGGTCGCATGTATCGCCCTC
>CAZLHW010000009.1:18981-20978 GCA_964559085.1 uncultured Acidobacteriota bacterium
ACGGATCCGCCCTCAGCGCCGGCAGCTCCGACCGCGGAAGCAGGATATGCGTCCACCTCGTCCATGATGACGTACCTGGCCGGCATCGACCGGAGACCCGCTGCACTGTTTGCGCCGCACAAGGCGACGAATCCGCCGGGAAAGCTCTTGGTCTGGATCGTGTTGTCGGAGTTGCGCGTCTCATTCGCGGAGATGCGTTCCCGGATTTCGGGAGTATCCTGCACGAGCGAGGAAACCCTTTGCTTGCTGAACCGGGCGGCCAGCTCAACGGTGGGCTGCACAAGGATTGCCGGCCCCGGCGCAACATGGATGATCGCGCCCAGCAAATTCAGCAGCGCCTCGCTCCCGCCGATCTGCGCCGGTTTTACAAATATCGTCCGCTCATTGCCGCCGACAGGAGACATGCTGTCCATCACCTCGCGCATGAAAGGAACTCGCGATGTTCGCCACTTGCCGGGCTCGCCGGCAGAAACATGGGAGAGAATCCGATAGCGATCCGCCCATTGGGAAACCGTCAGGGCTGGTTCCGGCCGGATAGCCGCGGCAATGACGGCCGGAATTTCATTTCCCCTCGAGTCTGTCCGCAAGTCCATTCAGATGCCCCAAAATTTCCTGTGACAAAAGCGCATGAGCTTTGGCAGGATCCGTTTCCAATGCGAGCGGCGCCGAGAGCCGCTCGGGGATCGTCAATAGCCCGTCCCGGTGCTGGCTGAAGATTTCCTGCAGCTTGTTTTTCACCGCGGCCATTGCAATCAGCTCTCCCGCCTTTTCCATGTATTCCAGCCGGCGAATTTTTGCGAGATACAGTTCTTTCATGAACTGTGCTTCATTGAAGTTCTTCGGATCGCGTCCATCCTCTAATCCCTGTTCCAGCCGATCCAGGACGGCATCGGAAGCGGCGACATCGATGCGGCCGGCGCGCATAACGAGGAGCTTTTTGGCTTTCCATTTGGTTACTGCCGATGGGGTGACGCCGCGATGCCCGGCATATTCCTTGGCGGACATGAGGGCCTTCCGGCCTTTCGCTTTCATGGCTCAGTTTCCGGTTTCCTGACTTTTGGACCCCAAATCCTGGCGAAATTGTGCCACGAACTCACCCGCTTTGGTTTTGCCCCAGGAAGGACCCGCTGATGCCTTCATCACGATACAACCTCACCTGGCCGGGGGCTGCAGCCCAAGAACTCACAGGCTTGCTCGTAGGCGCTCGTCCGTTTCTGTTCCGGCTCTTTGGGTACAGTATCGGGCTCATATAGCGCACCGCATTCCCATTTCGTATGAGGCATGCTCCAGCGGTTGGCAATTACAATCCCATATCCTAGTGTTGGCCTCAGGTAGCCGAACAAAACACCGTTGATCTTTTCGACCCTGCTTCTTGCAGAAAGCCTCTCCGGGTGCTTGGTAAAGCTCCGCTCGCCCGTAACCGGGTTGATGATCACTATCGGTTTTGCCATGGATTATTGAAAGCAGTAGCTTAGCGCTGTTAAACGAACCCTCGAAACGGCGGGTTGCCCGGTAAAGCGTTTGTTGTTGTTCAGGGAATTCTTAAAGGGGGAATAGAGATTGCGTCAATAGGAATTTAGGCAAATCATGAAAATACAGTGCAGGCGTCGCAAGGAGTGGCATTGGTTACATATCTGGAACCAATGCTACACTAGCCAGTCTGACTCTTTTATTGCATCAAATATCCTGATTCTGAGTTAGTATTGGAATTCGAAGCGGGTAACTGGCCTGCTAGGAGGTGCTCCGTGAAAAAGATCACAGCCTATCTAGTGAGTCAAGCTCGCCGCCTGAAGTGCGGGTAACAGACGAGTTAACCATCATAGCGTAAATGTATCTGCCCCTGCCTTGGCAAGAGCTCACCAAGCATCCCTGTTGGAAGTCGGCGGGAAGCCACTTCTGGCCGGAAAGGATATGGTCAAAAGACTGGACTGCTAATCATGCATGCCAACAATTGAGTAGACCATCTCCCCGACCTTCAGGCAATACGCTATCGTCGG
>CAZLHW010000010.1:0-11507 GCA_964559085.1 uncultured Acidobacteriota bacterium
CAAGGGGCTCTCGCGTCGGGTGAGTGAAAAGGGCGCGCTTTCTGTTTATGGCCTTGGCAGGTTCCCCGTGACTCTTTATAAGGAGCAATGGCTTCGCCTTCTTGATATGACGGAAGACATTCGCGCCTTCATCAGTCAGAACGACGCAAAGCTTAAGTCCAAAGGGCAATAGCCGCTTTCAGAATTCCGGCCGGAGAAGCCGCTCAAAACCGGCAAATTTTCTGTTGCAGAAAACGGGGATAACTTCGGGCGCAGTCCGGAGATTTGAGAAAAGATGCATGCGAGCCCGGGGTTTTAGGCACATGCTGCACGAGCAATGTCCACTCTAACGCCTTTGAATTCAGATAGTGCCGAACCGGAAATTTCATATACAAGCGGATCGAAATTCAAGCTCGCATTGCGTGCGCTCCGCCATCGGAATTACCGCTTATTCTTTGCAGGCCAGCTGATTTCCCTGATCGGCACTTGGATGCAGAACGTTGCCCAGTCGTGGTTGGTCTATCGCCTGACAGGCTCTTCATTTCTGCTCGGTTCCATTGGCTTTGCATCGCAGATCCCGATCTTTCTGCTGGCCTTTATCGGGGGCACCGTCGCCGACCGTTTTAACCGCCATCGCGTCATTATCGGCGCACAGGCGGCATCCATGGTTCTGGCTCTTGCTCTGGCCCTGCTCACACTGACGGATACGGTGCGGATCTGGCATATTTTTGTCCTCTCTGCGCTTCTGGGCGTTGTCAACGCATTCGATATGACAGCGCGTCAGGCGTTCGTCGCCCAACTGGTGAGCAGAAAAGATCTTATGAATGCGATCGCCCTCAACTCGACGGCCTTCAACGGCGCGCGCGTGATGGGGCCGGCGGTTGCCGGTCTGCTGATTGCCGCCATTGGAGAAGGGTGGTGTTTTTTCGCAAACGGCATCAGCTATGTCGCCGTCCTCGCAGGCCTGATGCTTATGAAGCTTGAACCGCAGAATACGATTGCGCGCAACACCTCCGCTTTAAGCAACATCCTGGAGGGGCTTGATTTTGTTTGCCGCACGCGCCCCATACGCGCGGTGCTCCTATTGGTCGGACTGGTCAGTCTGTTCGGCATGTCTTATTCGGTCCTAATGCCCATTTTTGCCGACCGTATTCTTCATGGCGGCCCGAGAGGTCTGGGTATTCTGATGGGTTCCACGGGTCTGGGGGCGCTGACAGGATCCTTCTTTCTTGCTTCGCGGTCCGGTGCCCAGGGGCTTGGAAAGATGATTGCTTCGGCCTGTGCGGGATTTTCCTGCGGTCTTTTGCTGTTTTCCGTTTCCCGGTATTTCTGGCTTTCTGCGCTCTTTCTGGTTCCGGTGGGATTCTCGCTGATGGTCCTGATGGCTTGTGCCAATACGCTGATCCAGCTGATGGTTCCCGATTTTCTGCGCGGCCGCGTGATGGCAACGCACGTCTGGGTGTTTATGGGCTTGACGCCGTTCGGTTCTTTGCTGGCCGGATCCATAGCCGCGCACCTTGGGGTGCCGGCCACAATTCTTATGGGCGGGATGTTTTGCCTTGCGGGCGCCGGCGTGTATGCCTGCCGCCTCCCGAGGCTTCTTCAGACGGAAAAATAAAAAGCCCGACGAATGCCAACCTTTGTCCTTGGATCCATCCACCAAAAGGGTATAGCATTAAATCAAGGTATGAATGAAGGAGCAGGCCATGGGTGTGCTGCTTCCCTGCAACCTTTTCGGAAATCTGAGCCGGTCAGACTCCCATAGAAGTATTGCGAACCCTTGAAAGACTTTTTGTCTATTGGTTTTGAGGCGGGTTGGATTGCAAAGGCTCTATGGGAGCGGAGCCTGGTATTCCCGCCCTCAAAAACCGGAAAGGAGAGCACGATGCCGATTCCGGAACATATCAGCAGGTTTCTCAATTCCCGGCATGTCAACTATCAGTCCCATACCCACTCACGGGCATACACGGCGCAGGGGACTGCGCAGGCCGAGCATGTCAGCGGCAAAAAGCTCGCCAAGGTAGTTATTGTGCTTGTAGACGGCAAAAAAACAATCATGGCCGTCGTTCCCGCGAGCTGTCGCGTGGATCTGGAAAAGCTTGGGAAGCTTCTTGGTTCAAACAGAATCCGGCTGGCAACGGAGGAGGAATTCAAAGACGCATTCCCCGAGTGCGAGCTGGGCGCGATGCCGCCGCTGGGAAATATCTACCACATGGATGGGTGGGTGGATGAGGCACTCAAAGCCAGTCCGACTATTACCTTCAATGCGGGCACTCATGCGGAGACCATTCAGATGTCTTTTTCGGATTTTGAGCAGCTGGTGCATCCCAGAATTGCATCCTTTGGGATGCTTTTGCACTAAGAAGCGGAAAGGAACTGCGAGAGTTGTAATTTGGGCATTCAACATCTGAGGGAGACTCGATGACAAAAAGACAGCAATTGCGTGAAGCGCTTAGGACTCAGAAGCGTGGCAAACTGGGCGATCCCTATCAAAAGGCAGGCAAGTACCCTTCCAACACGCGATGTCCTAAGTGCGATCTTTTGTTTCATGATGGCGTCTGGAAGCGTGCAACGCCGGACCCCAGTCAGGATTTGCAGTGGAAACTCTGCCCCGCGTGTCTGCAGATCCGCGACGGCCAGGTCGGCGGCATCGTTCAGTTCAGCGGCGCTTTTGCCGACAGCCACCGGCAGGAGCTCTTGAACCGAATTCGGAATGTGGAAAGGCAGACTCAGGAAGAACGGCCGCTGGAGCGCATCATGAGTCGAAAAGAGGGGAAGGAAGGTATTACCGTATCTGCCACAACCGAGCATCTGGTAGCCAGAATCGGCAAGTCGATTCAACGGGATTTTGGCGGAGATCTTGATCTCAGGTACGCGCCGGAGGATAAATTCGCCATTGTCCACTGGCATCGCGACGCATGAATAGAAGTCGCCGGTAGCCGGCCGTTGATTTTTGCCGGCGACCGGCGGCTACTTGATTCCCGGCTCTGTCATAAGATGCAGTCTAAAAATCTCTTCCATTTTTTCCCGGGTCAATAGGCCCTTTTCCCGAACGATCTGAGCAATGGATTTGCCGGAGGCCAGGTATTCTTTCGCTACTTCCGCCGCCGCGGCATAGCCGATGTGAGGGTTCAGAACCGTCACGATGCTCATACTGGATTCGGCAAGCATTTTGCAGCGATCGGGATCCGCCCGAATCCCCTCGACACAGAATTTGGTAAAAGCCTCCAGTGCGTTCCGCATGATTTCGATTTCGTGCAGAAGATTGAAGGCCACGACCGGCATCATGACATTCAGCTCGAGCTGTCCGGCCTGCGCCGCAAGAAGAATTGTTGTGTCACAGCCGATGGCCTGGAAGCAAACCATGTCCATCATTTCCGCCATAACGGGATTAACCTTGCCGGGCATGATGGAAGATCCCGGCTGGACGGCCGGAAGCGAAATCTCGGCAAATCCGGTCTTGGGGCCTGAGCTCAGCAGGCGCAGGTCGTTGGCAATGCGAATGAGGTCCTGGGCCAGGCATCGGATTGCGCCGGAAAGTTCGACAAAAGGTCTTAGCGACTGCATGGCTTCAAAATAATCTTCAGCCATTCGAAAATCGACTTTAAGCGCGCGGCTTAGTTCCTCAATCATTCTGGGGCGGTATTGAGGATGGGCATTCAATCCGGTCCCGACTGCGGTTCCGCCGATGCCGAGCTCTTTGTTGGCTTCCACGGCCGGACGGATGATGGCTTCATGTTTGCGGAGGCATGTTGCGTAGGCGCCAAATTCCTGTCCGAGCCGCACCGGCACGGCATCCTGAAGGTGGGTGCGTCCGGATTTGATGATTGCCGCAAATTCCTTCGCTTTTGCAGCAAAAGCGTTCTCGGCCCTTTTCAGAGAATCCAACAGAAAATGCGCAAGGAGAACCGCGCTGATGCGAATAGCTGTCGGACATACATCATTGGTGGACTGTGCCATATTGACGTGATCATTGGGGTGGACGATGGAATAGTCGCCTTTTGTTCCGCCGAGGAGTTCTATCGCCCGGTTGGCGATCACTTCATTGGCATTCATATTGTGGGACGTGCCGGCGCCCGCCTGATACACATCCACCACAAACCACTCCCGCAATTCGCCTTGAAGGATTTCCTCGCAAGCAGCAACGATGGCATCGGCTCTTCTTTTATCCAGCAGACCCAGAGATTGATTTACTTTGGCGGCAGCCATCTTGATATGGACTGTGGCTTCAACATAGGACTGCTTCGGCTTCAATCCACTGATTTGAAAATTTTCCATGGCACGATGCGTCTGAATGCCGTAATATGCATCGGCCGGGATCCTTCTCTCACCCAAAGAATCCTTCTCGGACCGTGTTTGCATTGTTTGCCTCCCTGTTTAAAAATGAACAGGCTCCAGGTGCAAAATCAAGGCTATTCCCCTAAAATTCAATAGGGAAGAGAAATGACGGAACCAGTGGAACTGCCAATTGAGGATTCCATCGATCTCCACACTTTTCAGCCTCGTGAAATTGCGGGCTTGGTGGAGGAATACCTGCAACAGGCGGTTTTGAGGAAATATCGTGAGGTGCGCATTATTCACGGCCGAGGAATTGGCGTGCAGCGGCGTATTGTCCATTCCATTCTTGAGCGGCACGATCGTGTGCTCGCGTTTCATGATGCGATGGACCATGGTTCCACACTGGTTCTCCTGAGATCATAAATCCAAAACGTTTCGGCCGGTTCTCACAGTGCGCTTGCCGCTTCAATCAGCCTTTTGATTGAAGGCGTAATCGCAATCATCATTTCCGCCTGCGGTTTCCCGGCTTGTTCCAGCAGGTCGGCTGTTTCTTCCTTCCACCCTGCCGAGGGCCTTTGTTTTGTTTCGAGGCACGTCAAGGCCTCAAGCCCTTTCGCGCAGAGATGCATTACGAGGGTCGATGCGGGAATCAGCTCTTTCAGAAGAAAGGAACGCTCCAGTATCGGATGGAGTTCCTGCACATTGTCCTGCCAGCGGGACAGGAGCTTACGGACGGATCGGAAGGAATCCGGCGCCCCGGAAGAATCGGCCAGGGCGCTTTCCACCAGTTCCGCGAGACGGCGTGCGGCATCGCTCTCGGGCTGAACGGCATCCACCATCCGGTTCAGAGGCACCAGACTGGAGTACTGCCGGATTTTGCGGCGCACACTGAGACTCGTCGGTATGAGGATGTCGGCGAAAGTTTGCAGGGGTTCGATATATCCGTCCGCCGTCATGCGCCGGAGCATTTGCGTTTGGCTCATTCGATGCCTTAATCCCAGGGTTTCCAGTTCAATGCTTACAGATTCCAGCCGGCGATACATATCCCGCGCATCCCGAATAGACTCCGGGGACCATAGGCGTTCCGCGATGGCGGCCGTTCTTGGCCAGATTCGCGATTCAACGTTGTCCTGATTGACAAACTCCGCCCACATGCAGGCTTCTCCCCCAAGGACTCTGGATTTTTCTTCATCGGATAGTGCGGCGACCTCCTTGTCTAAAGGGTCGGCGGCGTAGTGAAAAGAAGCCGGGCGCATCGCATCCAGGTAATAGCCGTGGGAAAGCAGCCCGGTGTGGCCCCGACGCACAGCATCCGCAAGATGGGAATGCCCGCGCCACGACTGCACCACTGCGCTTCGGGGCAGATCAGGGTGAACAATTTCGTCCCATCCGATCATTTTCCTGCCATCTCGCGCAAGAAATCATAGCAGCCGCCGGTTGAAATAGGCCTGCAGCGCCGCGTTATCTTTCAAGGCATGTCGTGTCTTGAATGCCTGTATTTGTGGGTTGGCGTTCCATTGCTTTGGACTGACCTCGTCTCCTCCGATGTGAAAATATTCGTCGGGAAAGATTCCGGCCATTTCTGCAATGAACAAATCCAGGAAGGCGTAGAGTTTTTTTGAAGTCGGATCCATGGTTGGGGAGAAAACTCCCCAGTATCGTTCAATCGCATAAGGCCCTGGTGCGCTTGCAAGTTCCGGGTAGGCGGCCAGAATCGCGGTGGCATGTCCCGGCATATCAAACTCCGGAATGACTCGAATCCCGCGATCGCGTGCATAGGCGATGATGTCGCGCACCTCCTCCTGTGTGTAGTAATTGCCGTCGGATCCCAGTTGATGAAGTTTTGGGAAAGCGCGCGATTCGACGCGAAATCCCTGATCATCGGACAGGTGCCAGTGAAAAACATTCATTTTGACGGCCGCCATTGCATCCAGGTTCCGCTTGATGCCGTCGGACGGTATCCAGTGGCGGGAAACATCGAGATGCAGCCCCCTCCAACAGAACCGCGGGGCATCCTCTATTCGAACCGCGGGAAGAAAATAGGAGCGGCCATTCAGACCAACGAGTTGCAGAAAGGTCTCCAACCCTCTGAGAATGCCCGTAGGGGTAGGCGCTTCCAGACGAATCCTCTGATTGGTGACCTCAAGCCTGTAGGATTCGTCTTCTCGGATGGATGGAGTGGGTTCTCCGGCCTTTTCGCAGTGAATTTCGAAAGCGGCAGGGCTGGAATTTGTGAGCGCGTGCGGGGGGAAGGGAATTCCGGTTTTCTTTTCAAGACGCCGCAACATCCGGATCACGGCCGCGTCGATGAGCGCGCCTTTGCGTCCCGTCAGACGCACGCGCAGGCCGGCGTCCAGAATAAAAACGCCTTCCAGGCGTACAAGGTTTTTGGGCATGGGCAGGAGACACAGGCTGGTCTGCGCCTGCCCGCCCAAGTCCAGGGGTAAATAGAACAGCAGGAGCGCCAGAGATAAGGCACGAAAAGTTGGGGTATTCATAGCGGACTTCATCATAGCGGAAGTGCCGCGGATATCGGAATCGGATTCGAGTCCGCGCCGAACAATTTATTCGGCCGCAGGCAGGCGCCGGCGCCGAGAACCGGCGGTACTGCGGATTCAGCTTTGTTGACAGAGGAACAGTCCGTCGGTTACTGTGAATCTCTGGAATTGCAAAAGGAGAATGGCGTGGACAAAGAAATATCCATTACCGGCGAGCCGACCGTGAATCCGGCAGCCTGCAGCTTTACCATTGACCGGCCTGTATATGCCGGCGGTTCTGCATACTTCAGCAACAGGGAAGCCGCGGAACATTCGCCTCTGGCGAAGAGAATCTTTGAGATTCCCGAAGTGGAGAATCTGCTGATCGCGGAGAACCAGGTGACTGTCACCAAATCCGGAAATGATCCGTGGCCCGTCATCGGCAAAAAAATAGGGGCAAAAATCCGGGAACATATTCAATCCAAAGAGCCGGCGGTCGATCCTGAATTTGAAGCCTCCCTCCCATCTGAATCGTATCTCCGAGACAAAGTAAAGGATCTTCTGGAGAATGAGATCAATCCCGCACTGGGAGCGCACGGCGGATTTGTGGAGCTGATCGACGTCAGGAGAAATTCCGTCTATGTGCGGCTCGGCGGCGGGTGCCAAGGTTGCAGATCCGCCAAGCTGACGCTCAAAATGGGGATAGAAAAGCTGATCCGTGAAAGGATCCCCGAAGTGGGAGAAGTTCTTGATATTACGGATCACGCCGCCGGGCGGAATCCCTATTATCAATCCTGATCGTCTGAGTGCGCATTTCGTCGCGTTTGTTGAGCCGATATCTTCGAAGGGCGGTTTTTGCGGCCGAAACGCGAAAAACGTACGCGGATGTTGATAAATAGAGGGTTTTTTGAAAAACATCATTGCTTTTTTTTAGAATATCCGCAAAATGAGTCTAGTTTGTTGCTGTATTCCGGTAAGTTCCTAACCGTCTTTTTCATTGGAGGAGTTGCATGGCTGGAAAAGTAATGACGAAAGCTCAGTTGGTATCTCTGATAGCGGATAAGGCTGAAATAACAAAAGCCACGGCTAACGAAATTCTCGAGATCATCGCGACCACCGCGGTTACCGAGACGAAGAAGAATGGCCAGTTTATTATTCCGGGAATTGGCAAGCTGGTAAAATCGCAGCGCAAGGCCAGAATGGGACGCAATCCGCAGACCGGTGCCACAATCAAGATCCCGGCCAAGACGGTTGTGAAGTTCAGAGTGGCCAAGGCTTGCAAGGACGCCGTTGTTCCCGGAAAGAAGTAATCTGGGCTGTCATTGACCATGACGGGATCGAGCCGGCGGAATACGCTCTCATAAAAGCGGATCTGCCCGAGCCAAACAAGGATTCCAGAAGCCTGTCCGGGAATTAGGAGGCGTGGCATTAAAGTCTGTTAATTCCTGGACAGGTTCCTGGAGCTCTGCTTTTCCTACATTCGCATTACAGGCCTCTCCGACTCTGCACCGCGACGGCGACTGCTGATTGCGGTGAAGCCCAGCAAAGTAAGAAACACCATAAACAAGGGCAAGAGATTCCACCAGTAATCAGTGACGGTGCGCATATCTTTAAGGTCGCGCAGCATGGAGCCCCAGGATTCAGCCGAGTCTCGGAATCCCACGTTCAGGAAGGAAAGGACTACTTCTCCCAAAAGGAAAATGGGGGCTGCGACAGCCATTTGCGCAGTAGTAAAGGGGAGCAGCGACGGCAACATGTGGCGAAAAAAAATATGGGTCGGCGACCCGCCCAATGAGCGTGCCGCCTCGACGTACGGCGCGTTTTTGAGCTGCAGCACCAATCCCCGGACCCCGCGAGCCATAGGAGGCCATGCAACCGCGGCGATTGTTCCGACAATCCACAGCAAGGCGTAGGAAAATTCCATTTGCAGAGGCAGGAGCGCCCGCAACGCCAGAACGAGATAGAGAGCGGGAAGCGCAAGAACAAATTCGGATACGCGCATGAGAGCCGAATCCACCCAGCCTCCACAATATCCCGCAAACGCTCCTATCGACAGGCCGAGAACCGCATACAACAGCACGCCCGAAACGACAACCAGCAGCGAGGTTCGCGTTCCTGCAAGGACTCGAGCCAGCACGTCGCGCCCCAGTTCATCGGTGCCCAAGGGAAAATAGCGCGCTCCTTCTCCGCTGCAGCCCACAAGGTGGCGGTCGGAAGAAATTAGTCCCAGAATTGAATAGCGGTATCCCCTGCACAAAAATTCCAGCGGATAGGCCTTTTCGCTTTTTTCGCTGTAGGATACATCGAGGAGATTTTTCAACTCCATCGGATAAATGAAGGGCCTCAAACCGAAACGGCCGTCGCGATCGAAGAAATGGATTCGGGAGGGCGGGTGGTAAAACTGTTCGAGGTTCTGCCGGGAGGGTGGATTGGAGGATAGAAAGTCCGCGAATATGGACAGAAACACCAGCAAGCCGAAAAATATCCAGGCAAATTGCCCCCCACGCGGTCCTTTCATTGGAGTCCTTTCTCTGAATCGGGTCGAGTCCTCGGGTCGAGCGCAAACATTGCACAGTCCGCCAGCAAATTCCCCAGCACCAGGAGACAGGCGCTCCCCAGGATGCATCCGGTAAGAAGAAAGAGGTCGTTGTTGAAAAGAGCGTCGTATGTAATCTGTCCAAGGCCGGGCCATGCAAAGATCACTTCGAGGACAAGGCTGCCGCTGAGGACTCCTCCCAGCATGGGACCCGAAATGGAAACAACCGGGTTCAGGCTGGGGCGCAGTATGTAATGGAGGAAGATCCGTCGGCGACTTAATCCTCGAGACCGCGCCACGCGCACATAAAATTCATTCTGAATGCTGCGCGCCGCTGAATGTTGAATGCGCTCGACGTAGGCAAAGATTGGAATGGCCAGACACACAACCGGCAGAACCAGATGATGAATTCGGTCGATCGCGATTCTCCAGAATCCGTCGGCTTCTCTTCCTGCCGACTCCATTCCTCCAAGGGGAAACCAGTTGGTATGTGCGGCGAAAAGCAGTGCACCCAATCCCAGGAGGATCGAGGGCACAGAGAGCGCAATCGCGGAGAAAAGATCCAGGATGCGCCCGAGGGAGCGGTTCCCGGCCATGCCGTGCACGGTGCCGACGGCAATGCCGAAAGAGAATCCAAGAATCAGAGCGGGGATGCCCATCCAAAGGCTTTTGCCGAGCGCGTCGATAACCACGGGCAGCACCGGTCTCTGATAAAAAAGTGAATGGCCGAGATCCAGTCGAATCAGGTTTCTCAGCCAGCATGCATACTGAATATAGGCCGGCTGGTCCAGTCCGTATTTATGGCGGAGCTGGGCTGCCGTTTCCGGCTGCATCGAGGCGTCCACCAGGCGAGCACTGAAATAATCTCCGGGAATAAGAGAAGACAGGCAGAATGCCGCAAAGGCGATGAGAAGTGTGATCAGCAGCAGCTGGGCGATGCGCGTCAGCAGAAAGATTGGAATAGGCATAATGTTGATAGTCTGTTGGCGCCTATCGCGGGACTTGCTGCAGTGATTTGCCGCAACTCCCCGACTTTGCGCGGTTGCTCAGCGTTTGCTCTTTGTAATTTCCTCTGCATTCCAGATCAGGTGCGGGCCTACAATCGACGGACGAATATTTCCGAGGGTGTTGCTCCATCCGGCCAGTATGTTTGGGGCAATCGTTGGGATGGCGGGCATTTGTTCTGCCCATATTTCCTGAGCCTGATTAAACAAGGCTTTTCTGGAGACCGGATCGACGCTTCGGATAAACCTTGACATCAGAGAATCTATAGCCGCCTCCCACTCCCGCTCCGGTCTTTTTTGATTCGGGTGCCAGAAATGGATATTCCCGCTGCTATACCACAGGTTGACCTGCAGATCGGGCGTAATGTCGGTTCCCGTAAATCCGAACAGGATGGCTTCGTATTCAAAGGAGTTCAGAAATCGAGAGGCGACATCGCTGGGAAGAAGCGTTTGAATGGTTGTCCGGATCCCTATTGTCGAAAGGTTGTCGCGGATGATCTGGGCGGCTTTTTCACGCATGGTGTTGCCGCGCGAGGTGATAAGGGTGATTTCCATCGGACGCTTCGAATTGCCGAATTCCAGAACCCCGTCCTTATTGGTGTCCTTTAGTCCTATCTTTGATAGCAATTCACGGGCGCGCTGCGGACTATGGTGCGTTTTTGGAATCCCTGCGTAGTGCCATTGAGAATTCCCGGAGCTGACCGGTCCGTATTGCGGAGCGCCGAGTCCCAAAAGCAGAGACCGATCCATCCCATGGCGATCCAGCGCGTGCGAAACAGCCAGGCGGAATTCCGGTTTTTCAAAGATCGCCCTCTTTTCCGGGTCTACAGGCGTCTTTGTACTGCGGCCGGCCCCGGGATTAAGATTAAACCACAAATAATCCATGGTTAGCCCCGGTCCTAAGTCTCGGAGCGTGTACTTTTTTTGATTGCGGCGCAACGACGCAAAATTTTCGGGGCTGAGCGAAGGCGAACTTGTCATATCGAGCTCACCCTTCTGAAACCGAAGCGCCTCAGAATTCAGATCAGGAATAATCAGAAACGTGATTGTATCCAGATAGGGGAGCGTTTGTCCTGAGCGGTCCTTTTTCCAGTAATAAGGGTTTCTTTCAAGAACAACTTTAACACCGCGCTGATACTCTTTTAAACGGTAGGGGCCGAGTCCGACTATGTCGGGTGGCTTGGGTGTGGGATTCATGGCTTCTTCCGGGCGTTATGTTCATGACCTTGATGA
>CAZLHW010000010.1:11517-20490 GCA_964559085.1 uncultured Acidobacteriota bacterium
AGTCCGACTATGTCCTGTGGATTGGTTGTGGGATTCCAGGCTTCGGTAAAGCGTCCTTCCTGGTACGCCTTGTATAGCCGCTTTTTAGGAAGCATCGGCACGGAGTCAAGCATGCGAAGCCCCATGCCTGCCGGATACTGAAAGGATATCTGGACGGTAAGATTATCGACCTTTTTAACGGAGGGGAAGGAGCCGTCTATTTTTATTTGTCCAGCGAGGGGGCTTGGGATCTTCGGGTCTTGAAGAACCTGGAATGAAAAGAGCACATCGTCGGCCGTGAACGGACTTCCATCGGAAAAACGTACCCCTCGCCGCAGGTGCAGCGTATAAGTCCGGCCCGCCTTGTCGGTTTCCCAGTGTGTCGCAAGAGACGGCTCGAGTTGCATGGTGCTCCGGTTTACATGAACAAGATCCGCCGAAATCCGGTCGGTAACCGTCACTTCCGGCAAGCCCGCGGCCATCATTCTGTTCAAGCTTGAAGGATCTGCCGCAACGGCCAATACAATGCTTCCTCCACGAATCCCGCTGAGGTCCTTCAGCCAAAGGTAGTCGGCAGAGCTCGATTCCTGCGCGAAATGCAGATTGCAGAAAAGAAATGCCGAAACCCGCCAGAGCACTAAGAATCGCCGTATTAATCGTGGCATGAATGGCAGTTTCGACGAATTCATTTGCGCTGTCAACAATTTCGCTGAAATCTACGGCAATAGAACTGAGATTCCCGGCGAATCAAAGATCTGTTGTGTGTATAAGATTCTTGTTTCTATAATGAGCGATGATTTTCTGCACCGCGCTTGCATCAGAATTTCCCACAGAGCGGGCAGACACGGCAGGCTGTTAACCGGAAGCAGCAGGCATCCAAGCGGCATTACCATCTGATTTTCCCGATTCTGATATGAAACAGAGTGCTCTTTCCGCGGAGCGGTTATGAATTCAGCGCAGAAGCAATTCAGAGAAGGAACCGTTGTGTGCGGCCATTACAGGGTGGAGCAATGCCTCGGTGAGGGAGATATGGGGAGCACATACCTCTGCCGGGATATTGCGGGACCGCAGAACCGTGTTGCCGTTAAAATTCTTGAGCACGGCGCCTATAGCCCTGAACCCGCGAGCGCTTCGAGTGAGGACTTCTCGCTCCTACGCCAGCTCAGACACCCGAACCTCGTTCAAATATTGGATTTTGGAGTTCTGGAGGGATCAGAGAATCTGTATCTGGTGCATGAATGGGTACAGGGGAAAAATCTCTTCTTGGCGACCGAACGGATGGCAACCGAAAACATCGTGGATCTTATGATTGATCTTGCGGCATCGGTGCAATACCTCCATGCGAGGGGCATCCTTCACGGGAATTTGAAACCGCCCAACCTGTTTCTATCGGAAGAAGGAAATCGCGCGCTGCGGAATGCGGACTACGGACTGCTCCGCTATTTCCGGAAGCTCCGGCAGGGCGTCAACGCGGAAATGCTCCCCTATACCGCACCCGAAATAATTATGGGACAGGAGGCCAGCCGGCAATCTGATTTTTATTCCTTCGGCGTACTGTTATACCAGTTTCTGACACGACACCTGCCCTTTGAGGATCAAGACACCGGTTTCCTGGTACAGAAGCATTTACAGGGCAGTGTGGATTTGCGCCCGATCGAAAGCATGCGCAACGGCAACCGATTATCCAGGCTGGTGGGCTCTCTACTCGAAAAAGATCCTTCCCGAAGACCCGCCTCCGCTGAAGAGATGATACGGATGATGGATGAAGCTCTGGGTAGGATTCGTCCCGAAACGGAGATCCGGGATCTGGGAAACCACTTTTCCGCATCACGCTTTGTAGGCCGCGAAGCAGAAATGTCGCGCCTGAAAAACTGCATGCAGCGGGCACGGGAGAGCGGCCGCGGATACACCATCTTCATCGCCGGTGAAGCCGGATGCGGGAAGACCCGATGCATGGAGGAATTGCGCAGTTGGGCCTTGCTTGAAGGATGCCGGGTTGCAGAAGGGACCTGCCGCGTCCGAGAGGAGGGATCCTACGGCCCTTACCGGCAGATACTTGCAAAGAGCGAACCCCAGGGAGGAAAGAGTCTTTTTGAATTTCAGGATGCGCCGCGTGTTTCCGACATCTTTGAGTCTTCTTCCGAGCATGCAGCCGGTCAGTTCCGAGACCTGCTGACGCGTGAACTGATACGGCGGCTGAGTGATCGGCCGACCCTGGTTTTGTTGGATGATTTTCATCTTGCAGATGAGGCTACCAGCGCGGTTCTTGGCTACTTAAGCTCTGATATTCAAGCGCATCCGGTTTTGATGTGCGTGGGGCTCCGCACGGGAGATGAAAAAAAGGAAGCTTTGGACCGCGTCATGGATTCCATAGTCCGCCAAGAGCGGGGCGAAATTCTTGCATTGGAGCCGCTGACCAACCTGAACGTGGAAAGCCTTATCGAAAGCATGACGGGCGATGCTCGACTTAAATCGACATTGGGACAATGGGTTTTCAAAAGCTTCGGCGGTAATCCCTTCTTCCTTGGGGAAGTGCTGCGTCACCTTGTCGAACAGAAGATTTTGATCCGAGAATTCGGCAGATGGCGATTTGTTGAAGAGCGCCTTGACCGACTGGAAATACCTGCCAGCGTTGGCGCAGTCCTTAGAAAACGCCTCGCCCAGTTATCCGGCTCCGCGCGTGAAGCGGCGAACTGGTTAAGCCTTTTTCAAGGAGCCGTTCCGGCAGACCTGCCGGGATTGGTCATGTCGGGAACATCCATCGCAACAGAAGAGGCTCTCACCGAGTTGTTAAAACGGCAGATGGTACAGATGGAGCGCTCCGGTGCTGAAGCAACCATAGAATTCAGGCATTCTCTAATTGCAGAGGTTATCCGCGGAAATCTCAGCCGAAAACAGCTCCGACACATGCATCGCAGAATCGCGGATGCAATTGTGGGCAAGTATGGGGCGGAAGGTCATCTGCAGGAACTCGCCAGACACTATATGGAGGGGAGAGCCGGAAACATTGCCGTCCAGTATGCACTCGCCGCCGCAGCTCAGTCTCGCGCGGAATTTGCACACGAAAATGCGCTGCGATGTTTCGAGTTCATATTCAAAACCAGGCAGGGTTTGACCGACGAACAGCTATGTGCGGCCGCCATAGAAGCCAGCGATACCATGTTCGCACTTGGTCTTTCCAAACGCGCCGTCCTTCTCCTGAAAAATAAGCTTTCCCGATACCGCGATATACCGGCGGATCTGAAGGCGCGACTGTGTATGCAGCTGGCTTTGTCTTACCAGCATCTGGGCGACCTGCGCCGCCAGGAAAAATACTGCAGAGAGGGACTGCGCTTGCTTCGGAACATTCCATCCAAAGAAACACATATAACAAAGGCCATGCTTTGGGCGGAATTGGCCTTCGCGGCCATACTGCGGTCTCAGTCCCGACGCGGTCTGGTCTATCTGGAAAAAGCCCGCCGATTCTGTCCTGAGAAAAATGCAGAGGCTTTGACCGGCCGCATTTACAGCATGTCTGCATCTCTTCACCGCATCGCCGGCAACCTGCACGAAGCCCTTGCTGCAAGCGAAAAAGCCGCAGAAATTTTGGGCAACTCTCAGGAATCCTATTTGGCCTGTTCTGCATATTCAACTAAGGGTGGAATATTGGCAGGACTTGGAAGATTTTCTCAATCCCTGATCACCCCTGCGCAAGCTGTGGATTTAAGTGATAAAAGCCGTTCCGTGGTGCTCCGATCTCAGGCTCTTGCAAATCTGGCGGAATGCCTGTGCCGCATGGGCCGTGTCCTGGAAGCTGCAAATGCGGCGGAGCTTGCCGAGAAATCGGTGCGCGAGGCCAACAACCCGGCAATCAGCTATGCCTTCAATACCATTCTGGCTGAGATAAAACTTGCCTCCGGAGACTATCAAGGGGCGCAACGGATCGTTGCCGGGCTGGATCAGGATGCAAAACACAATCAGGCAGCCTATATTGTGGGGCATGCGCTCTATGTTGCCGCGAACCTGGGTTTTATTCTTGGAGATTTTACCGCTTCCAGGAAATGCATCGAAAAACTTCAGCGTTTTAGAACTCGCGAGGCCCCTTTTTATGAACGGGAATTGGTTGATGCGCTCGATGCCAGAATATTTGCTGAAAGCGGATATCCCCAAAAAGCCGTTGCGCAGCTTCGATCACTGGAAAAGGAAGTAGTGCAAAAGCGCTGGCCCTACCAGGAGTGTGTGATCAAGCTGCATCTGTGCGAACTCTATCTCAAACAGGGAAACCTGAATATGGCTGAACAATATGCCCGCAAAGCGCTCGCACTATCGGAAGAAATGGAAGCGGCGACCCTGATCAGCCAAAGCAAGTTATTGCTGGGTCAGATTTATGCGCGCGTCCGTAATCCGCTTCATCTTGATTATGTTCAGAACTGCGATACTTTGCCGGAGGATTCCCAATCCTTTGCGGAAAAAGCCGTTGCACTCCTGGAGCAGGCCTGCCAGTCGGCTGAAAACTCGCACCTTCTTGATACCGCATGGAAAGCACACGCGGAATTATGCTTTATTCTGAAAACGGTTCCGGAGCCGAATTCCAGCCTTGAGCACGCAAAAAAATCTTATGAACTGCTTTGCAAGATCGAAGAACAGGTGCCGTCCGATATGCTTCCACTCTATTGGAGCGCCTTTGGACGCAGCCGTGCCAAAGCGGCCTTGGTTCAAGTTATAGAATCGGCAAGAGACCGGAAAGACGCCGTCGGCATTACAGTGGCCGATATTCGCGATGATGAAAAAGCCCGGATTCTTCTCCGGGTGAGCGCAACCTTAAACACCATTGGGCAATTGGGCCCTCTCCTGGAATCCATTCTGGATCAGTTGATCGCCGCTCTGAGGGTGGAACGGGCTTTTGTTTTTCTGCGGGATGAACTGACGGGGAGTCTGCAGTATGCCAAAGGGAGAAACTGCCGCAAAGAGTCACTGCCGGACACAGAAAAACTGGATAGGACCGTGCTGACGGAGGTTTTTCAAAATGAAAGACCTATTGTCAGTGCAAATACAAAAAGTGATCCGCGCCTGCAGCGCTGGCAGCACCGTCAGCTTCCAATTTCGCGGACGCTCCTGTGCGCACCATTGAAGCTCTCGGAAAGGGTGTTGGGTGTCCTTTATGCCGATCACTCAATACCGGCGGAATCTTTGAGCGATTCCGCCATCAGCCTTTTTGCCGCTTTCTGCAATCTTGCTGCCATTGCGATCGATCATGCTCTGGCGCATCGGCATCTTGTGAAGGAAAAGAGAGAGCTGGAGAGGTATGTGCACCAGGCGCGCGATGATTATGAAGAAATCATCGGCAGAAGCGCCTCGGTTGAAATGCTGCGCGACCGGATCGGGCTGGCGGCCAATCTGCCGTTAAACATTTTAATCATTGGAGAAAGCGGTACCGGAAAGGAGCTTGTTGCCAAGGCCATTCACCGCAGCGGGCGAAGAAAGTCGGGGAGATTTATAGCCGTGGATTGCGGCTCCTTATCGGATAATCTGGCAGAAGCCGAACTGTTCGGTTTTCGGAAGGGGGCCTTTACCGGCGCTGCTGAAAACCGGCAGGGGCTGATCGAAGCTGCGAATGGAGGCATACTTTTTCTCGATGAGATTGCCAATATGCCCTACCGGCTGCAGGCCAAACTGCTGCGCGTTATCGAGGAACGGGAGGTACGGCGCCTGGGTGAGACTGCCACACGGAAAGTGGATTTCCAGCTGATTGCTGCGACCAATAAAGACCTGCTTGAAGAGGTAAAAAATGGGCAGTTCAGAGAGGATCTTTACTACCGGTTAAATGCTTTTGAAATACGCGTGCCGCCTCTGCGGGAGCGCTCCGAGGATACTCCTCTGCCGATTGAATCTATTTTGGAGGTGATCGCGGTTGCCGAGAGCGGTCGCTCCCGCCGCTTTCAGCCGGAGGCGCTTCAGCTGTTGAAAGCGTATTCTTACCCCGGAAATATCAGAGAGCTTAAAAATATTATCGTTGGCGCCTATTTTTCCCCCCGCAAAGGAGATATCGGTATCGAGAATCTTCCTCCGGAAGTTCGCCTTGGCATTGCGCCGCCCTCATCGTTCCGAGCAAGCGTTGCGGCCGAGTTATACCGCAGGATCTTGGACGGAGACGGAGATTTCAATACTCTGGTAAGGAAGCCGTTTCTAAAGCGTCAGTATGGAACCTCCGTTGTAAGAGACCTTATCCAGACGGCACTTAAGGAATCGGAGGGAATCTACCGGCGAGCTTTTTTATTGCTCCGCATTCCGGAAAAGCTCCATGGCGCCACAATGCAGTTTTTGAAACGACATGACTGCTACCCGGATTTTCGTCCCTTTCGCCGCAATCCTCGATAGGCGATTTGCCTCAGGGCGGGAAATAGGATGCTCTTAGCTGCGAGGCTGGAACTCGACCACGTTATGATCCTGAGAGATGATTTCGTCGGGAGACGCCCCGGTATTCTTCTGCGCGGATTGGAGAAGCGCAAAGATAGTGATTCCATCGCGGGGATAGGATGCGATACCAGTCCGACAGTCAAGCGCAAGGCTCTGTCCGCTGACCAGAGATCCCAGGGTTTTAATCTGGTTCTTCAATCGTTGCGCGCAATGCATTGCCTGTTCATCCCGTACTCCGGGCAGAAAAGCAACAAACCCCTGATGTCCAAAGCGAACAAGAATATCGGTTGCCCTCAGTTCCGGTTTGATGCAATCCGCAATTCTTTTCAAAACCAGATTGGCGCTGTTGCTTCCATAAATGCGAATAATCTGGCTCAGGTTCCTGACCTCAAGATAGATTAGCGATACGGGAGCCTTGTTTTTTTCCGCAAAAGCTATCATCTGCGGACTTACAGTCGTGAGGTAGGATACACGGTGCAGCCGGGTGGTGGGATCGAGTATTTTTTCGGCGGAGGGTATTTCGAACTTGGCGGATTCCGAAATCAGCGGTCCAAGAAGCGATGCGATGGCCTGCAGTATGTCCAGTTCCTGCTGGCTATAGGTTGCGGCATCTCTCGCATACAGAGAAATTGTTCCCAGGGTTTCATCTTCATAGATGATCGGAACAACCAGTGCGTCACTGAAGGAGCCAAGATCGCCTTGGGGATCCACAAAATCAAGAGCCGGTCCCGCATTGATCATGGGGCGTTTATAGGCCGCAACCCAGCCGCTGATGCCTTTTCCTATACTTAAAATATTTCTCTGGACCTGCTCAGAAAACAAGCCGCTTGCATAGGCCGCGCGCAGGCTATCGGAGCTGTCTTTCAGATAAAAAGCGCAGGTTGTGAAAGGGAGCATTCTCTTCATGCGGCCGGCGAACAACGGGAAGACGTCTTCTATATCCAGGTGCCCCTTAATTGTGTTGCAGAATTCGGCCAACAGGATTAAGTCTGCCGGGACATCCTTTGAATAGAGGAGTGCAGGTGCAGAATCGTCTGCGGCGGAAAGGGAGCGGTTTACCGATTCGAAATATTTCCGGAAGGAGGGTTCGGTGAGGTTTGAAGCTTCCAGGACCGCAGCTTTCTCCAGCTCCTCTACGTTTTCAACGAACAATTTTATGAGCGCCGGAGCGTAGATAGTTCCGGATTGAGCGCGCAACAATTCCAGTGCTTCTTCCATCGGGATCGCGAGCTTGTAAGGGCGCGAGAAGCGAATGGCATCAAACGCATCCGCAACGGCCAATATTCGGGCGCCAAGGGGAATTTCCTCCCCCTTCAGCCCGTCCGGATAGCCAAGCCCATCCCACCGTTCATGATGATAGCGAACCAGCTTCGCGGCTGGAAATGGAAATTGGACATGCTGCAAAATCTCGTCACCCGCAGCAGCATGAATTTTGATTTTTTCAAATTCCTGTTTTGATAATCGGCCCGGTTTATTGAGGATGTAATCATCTATTGCCAGTTTGCCTATATCATGAAGAAGCGATCCCGTTTCAATTGCCTTAAGCTCATTTGGATCTTTTATGCCACAAAGCTTGGCTAAACCCATTGCATAAACACGGACTCTGCGGATGTGCCCATAGGTGGTCTGGTCTTTTGCATCTACTGCCAGAGCCAAAGATTCCACAGTTCTAATATATAGCTGTTCTTGCTCTTTTAAGTGCTTTTCTGCCTCCATCATGTGTATGGTATTTAGTTTATTCCATCCCCAAACAATTCCAATGATCGGTGCCACTGCTATTGGGACATATTCATTTATAGATTTCAAAGAAACGATAACAACGGCGCAAACCGCAGTAACAGAATAGTCAAATGCTAGCGGCATACACGATCGAACCCAGAACTTAAAGACGTTACCCCCCTGAGACCAGGCAATAGCTATTGATGTGAGCAGAGAATTCGTCAAGAAATAGGTGGCTACCAGTGCTACTGCAGGGAGTATTATTTTTTGAAGGTCAGCACTACCTTTATTAAATAGGTGATAGATCGATCCATATGCCATTGCACAACAGGTGGTATTGGCAGTGTTAAAAATTACCCTATAGACATATGTCTTTGGGCGCGGCGCTAGAATAGAAATGGGCAATATGTAACAAAATGTTGCTACTATGCACGGGGCGGTGCCGTACAACATAGCTATTGCCATTACGAAAGAATCGCCAATCGTGATTGTGGCATTAAATGATGGGATCAAAAGAAAAAATGGGACAGTAAAAACAGCGAGGATAGTTAGGATAACCCATCCGTTATCATAGTCGGTTGTAAAAACCCTCCAAATAGCCCATGCAAGTATTGGTGCTGCGAACAAAGCAACCGTTGCAATATATGCTTTCAGCTTAAGTGGGAGATCAACCCAGTTCATAGCTCATTATCGCAGAAAATGCGTCTTGTTTTATATCGGCAACGGGCGTTGGAAATTTTAATGCAATGCTCCATGCAATTATTTAGTTTAGTTTACAAGCCCAAAGCTCCACGCTGTTTTTAGACATATGCTTTATACTGTAATGGCTGGATCGAATGTGTGTTCTTTTGGGGTCCAGACAATTTCTGAGAGGTAAAG
>CAZLHW010000011.1:0-6914 GCA_964559085.1 uncultured Acidobacteriota bacterium
ATTCATGAACGACAGCAGCATCGCCCGGGAATCCAAAGCGAAGGAAGTATCGCCCGTCTTCTTCCTGGGCCTCACCGGAGGCTTGTATTTTGGAACAAAGGATTCTATTTCGCGGACAAGGGGCGCTTTCACCGCCACATATCGATCCAGCTTGCGCGAGTGCAGGACAAACTCCGGGATCCGGAGAGTCGGATGATGGGCCTGACGCCCGAACGCAATCGTTTTCAGTTCGTCCAGGCAGGGCTTGTAGTCCTCGTCCAAATCCACAAGATACGCCTCATCCGGATCAAGCAGTTTGATGAGCGTCAGCCCCAGCCACTGCTCATACCCCAATCGATAAAGCTCTGCCGCCGCCGATCGGAGATCCGGTCCGGAATGCCTTTCATACTCCTCCAGTGAAATCTTGCCCTGGAGCAGGTCGAAGGTTCGCGTGTACAGGATGCGCATCAGGCCATCCTTCGGATTGTGGAGGAAGGAGAAAAGATCCGTCGGCACCGCAATCCGTTCCAGGCCCAGCCGCTCGACAATGCCTTTCTCTACCCTGCAATAATTATCGCTGAGAAGGTCCAGATCCAAGTTTAAGGAGGATGCGTACGCTTCCACGACCGAGCTCCGCAGCACATCAAAGCGCCGGTAAAACTCATCGCGCAGGTTTTGCGGAATTGATATTTCGGTTGGACTGATTACTATTTCCGGATTTTTTTCGATGTATTCCTTAAGCTCGCTGTATCGTTGTTTCCAGTTCATGGTACTTCAATCCCCTCATTCCATGGCTTCTTACAAACCTAAATGGGAGGATCTTACCCCACTTTCGCCGGACGTGGGAACAGAAACCAATGGAGGCCGGAGTAAAGCGTGTCCGTTCCCGCGAAATGAGAACATTTGTTGTGCGTACTTATTCAAAGCCGCATCTGCTTTTGCCGGAGCGCGCGAGAAGATGCTTGCAGCCGCCGGTTGCGTTCATCTACGATAGGATTGCCTCAAGCAATGGCGCTTGATTTTTACCGGAGGACTCATGCGAAGACGTTTTTTCCTGATTGCCTTACCTATCATACTGTCCCAATACGCTATCGCGGGATCCGAGGAAGCAAGAACACGCCCTAATAAAGAGGAAATATCGGCTTTGACGCTCGAAGCCAGCCGGATGTCCGCCCGCGAGCAGGAGAGCAGGCTTGCGCAGATTCTCAAAGATCAGGCCGGCAGCAAGACGCCCCGCTCTGATTTCATGTTCTGTACAGGACTGGCCTATTTGGGAAATTACAAAGCCCAGAGATGTGTCGGCTATGCCTATGAAAACGGCATCGGGGTTGTGGAAGACCTCACTGAGGCCTACACATGGTATGAGATCGCCCTGAGCAACAGCATTCCCGATGAAGCCGACGCCCAAAAAGCCGAGGAAGACAGGGATCGCACCAGGGATCGGCTGGTTTCGGCATACCCCCATCCTACGGAAGACGAGCTGAATGATCTGGTCAATGCGCAGAAATCGCGTATTGCGCAATATCAGGAACAGCTAAAAAAAACGCGCGAATAGCGGGACTTTGAAATCCGGGCTTTGAATCATTTGAAAGCGGAAAGGATTTGCCATGCGCTACAGGAAACTAGGTAAAACAAATCAAGATGTATCCGTGTTGGGTTTCGGCGCCATGCGATTGCCCATGGTCGGAGCCACGGGCCCCATGTCCGGGTTTGACCCGAATGTAAAAATTGAGGAAGTCGAAGCAACCCGGATGGTGCATCACGCTTTGGAACAGGGCGTCAACTATTTCGATACGGCCTATGGCTACCATGCGGGACAAAGCGAGCGCTTCATGGGAAAAGTTCTTCGCGAGGTCCGATCCAAAGTAATGATCGCGACAAAGCTCCCCCTTTGGAATCTTGAGAAAAAGGAAGACTTGGAGAAGATCTTCAAGGAACAACAACAAAAGCTGCAGACGGATTATTTCGATGTGTACCTTGTTCACGGTCTCGGTGCCGCAACGTGGGCGACGGCAAAAAAATTCGGCGTCCTGGAATTCATGGACAGCCTCGTAAAAAGCGGCGGGATCCGGTTTGCGGGGTTCTCCTTTCACGATGAACTGCCGCTTTTCAAAGAAATCGTTGACGCGTATGACTGGTCGGTCTGCCAGATCCAGTTCAACTTCTATGATCAGGATTACCAGGCCGGACGAGAAGGTCTCGCCTATGCGGCCGCCCGCAATATCGGCGTCATCGCCATGGAACCGCTGCGCGGAGGAAAAATTGTAGAGAAAATTCCTGCGGAAGTGCAGGCCGTGTGGGACAGCGCACCCTCAAAGAAAAGCCCCGTGGAATGGGCCATGCGCTGGGTCTGGAATTTCAAGGATATCGCCACGGCTCTGACCGGAGCCAGTACGCTGGCCCAGCTGCAGGATCACACGCGCATCGTCAAGGATGCGGCCGCGGATTCCCTTTCTCCCGCGGAATTGGAAATTTTTGACAAGGTCCGCGCCGAGTACAGGAAGTTGCTCCGCATCGACTGCACCGGATGCGGCTACTGCATGAAATGTCCCAGCGGCGTGAACATTCCACAGTGTTTTGCAATGTATAACGATGCCCATTTGTTCCACAGCATCGAACAGAATACTTTCTTCTACAACAGCATGGTGACGCCCGAAGAAAGGGCATCCAGCTGCACCGACTGCCAGGAATGCGTCGAGAAATGTCCACAGAAAATCAATATCCCGGAAGAGCTTAAAAAGGTTCGCGACCTTTTTGAGAAACAACCGGCAAAATAGGAGGCCCCATGGCCGTAACACAGGAAATGGAAAGCGTCATACAGGCGCTCAAGCGCAACAACTATAATCCCGTGATTTATGTGGATAAAGCGGCGGATGCCGTCCCTGTGATTCTGGACATGATTCCGCCGGAAGCCTCCATAGAAATGGCGGGCGCGGTGTCGGTTTCCCAGCTCGGCATTCTGGACATGCTCCGAAAACGCGGGAATCAGGGCCTCGAATTTCCCAGCCCGGGTGAATTTCCGGCCGCCCGCCGCGATGTTTTGCTTGTCAGCTCCAATGCCGTAACGCTGGACGGCAAGCTTGTAAACCTGGATGGGATGGGAAACCGCGTGACCGGCATGGCCTTCGGCGTAAAAAAGGTCATTCTCCTGATCGGGGCAAACAAGATTGTGCGGAACATCGAGGAAGCCATGGACCGCATTCAACACACAATCGCTCCCTATCACGCCAAGTACATCGGCCTGAATAACCCCTGCGCGGTGGATGAAAAGTGCCACGACTGTTCCTCGCCGCACAGGATATGCAACATCACAACCATCCTGCACAAAAAGCCTCCGTCGGTCGATTTCTCGATCGTGCTCTCCGGAGAGGATCTCGGCTTAGGATGGGATCCTTCCTGGCCTGAGGAACGGATTGAAAAAATTAAAGCCGCGTATCGGACGGAGATGGAAAAATTCCGGGCATCATTGCCGCCCAGGCAATAGCCGTCAGCAGGCAGTTGTCAGTCTTGCGGCCGATTCGCACTCGCTGCTTTGAGCAGCTTCTCCTTTTCCTGGATGCGTGCGCGCACGATGGACGCATCGGCCGCTTTGGGCGCTGCTTTGACATACTGCCGCATCGCGTCCAGAGATCCCGGATCATCCTGTCGGCGCGCCAGTACATTTGCCAAAACCAGGTGGAGCATCGGGAACTGGTTGGTCAAATCAAGGCGCAGCCCTTTCCGCGCGCTCCGCTCGGCGGCCATCATATCTTCGAGATAGTAATAGGCCAGCGCATTCACCAGGTAGGCTTCGGGATAGGACACGGGATCAAGCTCCAGCGCTCTATCGGAAAGCGCCGCGGCTTTCTCCCAGTCCTGAGCAGCGAGTTCTAGACGCGCCAGCGGTATGTAGGGACGCACAAACATCGAATCCGCTTCCATTGCCTCTTTGAAAGCGATCCGGGCCTCCTCGCTTCGCATCTGCAGCAGGTGCACGTTTCCCAGCAGAAATTGGGCCTCTGCATTCTGCGGATATATTTGGAGGGAGGACTTTAAAAGCCGCTCCGCCTCTTCCAGTTTGTTCTTCTCAAGGGCTTTGGCAGCGCGCTCCATGGATTTTCTGGCATCCTTGGGAGCCAGCAGGCTCGTGGCGCTCACCGAAGTCCCCTGTATCTTTTCAATCCGATATATCAGGATAGGTTCTACCTTGACATACCCCGTAACATTTCCGGTGCCTATGCGCACGGACGTTGAACGATAGCCCGGATATTGTGCCCGCAATTCGCATCGCATCAGCCGAATCGATAGCGGAGTTCTAACAGTGGATGTAAATGCGCCTATCGTCGAGATATTGCCGTTCATCGAAACCGAAGAATTAAATGGATCCTCGGCAAACGAATCACTGGCATCGGGCATAACGCGCCCGTGTCTGTTTTCACTTCCAATCTGAAAGCCGTAATGCCCATCGGAGCTCACGGTGGCCTCTCTCGTAACCGTGTTGCCGCAATCAATTTCGATTTCTGTTCCAAATGGCGGAGGCGTCCCATCCTCTTGAACCACAAGGCCGCTGATGAAAATCGCCTCCGGCGCTTTGTAAAATTCCGGAGGCCGCGTTTCGGTCTGGGGGATGGAGGGCGCAGGAGGCGGCGTCCTGGGCACCGTATTCCCGGTGTTGCCCGTGCTGCCCGTGCCCGAACCGCTGCCGCTCCCCTGATTTGCCTGCTGGGCAGAGGCTAAGGACAGAAACAGCATGAAAAGAATAAAGGAAAATATTGCGAGGCGTGATGGCTTCATGGAGTACCTCCACCGTAAAGCCGATTCAATGGCCCGGTAGTATTGCCGGGCTATAAAAAGCTTACTCTATCTTGCCTTGATGAGCAAATCCGGGCGAAATTCGGTGACGGGCGCCGGAAATCAATGGTATCTTATCGCTCTATATCGCGCCTTCAAAAATCAGTACTGGGAGCGGGTCCGAGAATTAAGATATGTTCGCGCAAAAGGTTGCGGCGGCGCCGGGGCATCTTCTTCGTTGGCGCTCCTCGACGATGCGCCAACATCGCCTGCGTCGCGCCGCCTCGCATCTGCCCACGCGGCGCTCGGAACGCGGCACATTCCAATTCTCGGACAACGCTCCCAGGGCCGGGATCGCGGGACGGGTTCGATCCCGACGGACGCGTGAAAGCCGGGAAGGAGGATAATAGGAAACATGGCCCACTGGGATCCTAAATATATTGTAACCGAGCTGAAAGCCGACGTAGGCGACGCTCCCTGGACTCCGGCATTTAAGGAAACGGAATCCAACCGTGTCCTCTCGCTGGACAGCAAAGTCCTTCAGGGGGCTTTTTACGTGGAGTCCGCATGGTTCTGGCCGGGCAACTGGCCCGAGAACAAAGGCGATGAAGGGACCATCAAAGAGCATGCCCACGATTATCCTGAAGTCGTTGCCTTCATTGGAAGCGACCCGAAGGATGTGACAAATCTGTGCGGAGAAGTGGAATTCTGGATCGACGGCAAACAGAATATAATCGACAAGAGTTTTCTGGCCTTCCTTCCCGCCGGAACCAGGCACGGGCCCCTTAGAATCCGGAGGGCAGACAAAGCCATTTTCCATTTCACCGCGGGAATGGGGACCTCCTACACATAAAGAGCCGCTGCGGCGCCACCGGATTTAGCATCGGGTTGAAGCAGACCGGAGCGCTCCGCAGCGCTCGTGAAAGGAAAACCGGGATGAGACTGGACGGGAAGGTTGCGCTTATAACCGGTGGAGGCACCGGCATCGGCGCCGCGATCGCGCGACGGTTTGTTGCAGATGGGGCGAAGGTATGTATTTCGGGAAGGCGCCGCGAGATGTTGGATAAGGTCGCTGCCTCTCTGCCGCGGGATTCCATCGTTACCTGCGCCGGCGATGTCTCCCGCATGGAGGAGGGGGCGCGCAGGGTAGACGCCGCGCTGGAGTTCGGAGGCCGAATCAATGTCCTTGTCAACAATGCAGCCAAAGACCAGATTCCTCCCGCAAACGTCGTTGATATGGATCTGGAGCTCTGGCAGCAGGTACTGGCTGTGAATTTAACCGGCCCCCTTCTTACCATGAAAGCGACAATCCCTCACATGATCCGGGACGGCGGCGGCTCCATAATCAATGTGGCTTCCGTCGCCGGTATTCGGGCCATCCCCAACATGCCGGCCTATGTGTCTTCCAAAGGCGGACTGATTGCGCTTTCACAGCAGGTCGCCCTGGATTTCGGCGCTTCGCGCATCCGCTGCAATGTGCTCTGTCCCGGAAGCATTCGAACCGAAATGTTTGAAGGAGCCATGGCCCCCTTTGCGAAAAAGCTCGGCACGGATCTGAATGGCATTTTTTCTCTATTTACAAAAGACGTCCCTCTTCGACGGATCGCCTCAACGGATGAAATCGGCGGGATCTGCAGCTATCTCGCCAGCGACGACGCTTCCTTTATGACCGGCGCGGTGCTTCCTATTGACGGAGGCACGGCCATCGTCGACATTTCCGGCGCTGCGATCAACAATATCGCCAAAAGCTGAGGTCGGACCGAGACGTATCCGTCCAGCCGAGGAAGCGCGCGCAAGGAAGCGCAAGGTGCAGAGTGAAGCCACCGGAGAATCAAGAAGCAAACACCGCAAGCCCGGGTTGATAAAGCCGAATGGAGCGAGGATCCCGAATCTTGGATTTTGGCCGCCGTTTCTGAAAATCCCTAAGAGAGGACGAAGGCTGCACCGCCCTCTCCGCATCAGGCCGGCCCAATGCGCAGGGCACTCCGGGAAGCGCCGGCCTCTTGCCGGCTCTTTCGCGGCCGAAACGACCGTGTTGTTAGGCTTTATCCAGCACCTTACGGATGATCGCGGCCAGTTCTCTAAACTGAAGCGGTTTCAGCAGGAATGCACGGATTCCGATCTCTTTTGCCTTTTCTTCATTGATGTTCTCATTGTAGCCGGTG
>CAZLHW010000011.1:6924-20052 GCA_964559085.1 uncultured Acidobacteriota bacterium
GTTCCGCCAACTTGTCTCCGCTGAGAATCGGCATCGTCATATCCGTAATTACAAGATCGAAATTCCAGGGGTCTTTCTGAAAAAAATGCAGCGCCTCGACGCTGCTTGTCCGGACAGTCATTTGATATCCCAGGCGGCCCAGCGTTTTTTGAGCGAGTTCCGCCAGTGCAGCTTCATCGTCGATGAAGAGAATACGCTCCGCCCCTGCAGGCAAAGCATCTTTGCGTTCCGGCTGTGACGGTATTCCATCTGACTCGATCTCCGGCAGGTACACCTCAAAAGTGGTTCCACGGCCAACTTTGCTATTACACACTATGGCGCCCTTATGGCTTTTGACAATGCCATGCACCACCGACAGACCCAGACCCGTTCCGTGACCGGTTTCCTTGGTCGTGAAATACGGCTCAAAAATTCGTTCCAGCATCTCCGGCGGGATACCGCTCCCGTTATCCTGTACGACCAGCGTCAAATAATTCCCCGGCTCCACCTCAAGTTCCCGGGCGCGAGTTCCGTCCAGTTTCACGCGCTGCAGGCGGACCGATAAAACACCCTTTGCCGCATTCATAGCCTGAACAGCGTTGGTGCTTAGATTCATGAGGATCTGGTGTATCTGCGTAGGATCCGACAAAACCCATCCGGAATCGACAAGGTCTTGCCGTATCTCGACAGTGGCCGGGATGGCCGACCGCAATAAAGCGAGGGATTCTCTGACAACGTCAGGCAGGGCAACGGGAGCATAGAGAGTTTGGTTTTTTCGGCTGAAAGTGAGGATCTGGCGCACCAGTCCTTTCGCCCGCTCGGCGGCCTTCTTGATTTCCTGAATGGCGCTTTTTGCTTTTTCCGGCTCTGAAATATCCTCCAGGGCTAATTCGCAAAAACCGAAAATGGCAGACAGGATATTGTTGAAATCATGTGCAATGCCGCCGGCGAGGGTGCCGATGGATTCCATCTTCCGGGACTGGGCCAGCTGCATCTCAAGCTTCTCTCTCTTCAGCCAGACGCTTCCGCTCCGTGATGTCGCGAATGGACTCAATGATGCCGATGGCACTGCCGTCGCTGTCATAAAGCGGGGAGGCAATAGCCCAGATATACGCGCCCTTTCCGTTATAAAGCGCCGGCGCATAGGCTTCGGCACTCAGCGTATCGCCTTCGCGCTTAATATTCCCGTAGCGCGGCAGGTCCCCTCCTATATCCCTGTCGACATAATCCACCAGATAAGGCCCTGCGAAACCGTAGAAAGGCGCTGATGCCTCATGATGATGCCTGCCGAGCATCTCTTCCTTGGAAACACCCGTCATTATTTCGATGGCACGGTTCCAGGCAATTATTCTCTTGTCGCTGTCTATGATGAGAATTGCATCGGGAAGAAACTCAATAATGTTTTCCAGTCTGCGGTGCGCCTGCTTCAGCCTTTCTTCGGCCTGCTTGTTCTCGGTAACATCCGTCAGAATGCCCTCCAGGGCGACAGGGATCCCGTTTTCATCGCGCACGAGCACATTGCGCTGGTTGATGTACCTTTCGCTTCCATCTTTGTGGAGAATCACATAATCATAGGTGGCCGGAACGTCGCCTTGCAGCAGGCGCTCCCATTCTCGGTCAAAATATGCGCGCCAGTCCGGATGAATCAGGTTCCGGATCAAAAGCGGCTTCGAATAAAAATCTTCCGGAGAATATCCTGTGATTTCAATCGAGGCTGGACTGACATACTCATAAAGGCCGTCGGGCAAGGACATGCGGTAAATCATGTCTTTTGCGTTTTCGGTCATTCTTTTGAAAAGCTCAAGTTCGGATGGTACTCGAGAAAGATCGGAAGAAGCAGTCTTCATGGTCGCCTCATTTCAGAACTGCGAGGGAAATCTTCAGGGGAGTCTGTCTTTGTTTCAGTTGCGGCCCCGCAGCCGGGGCAGCCTGGCCGCAACCCTTCACCGCACGCGGCTAAGAATCGGCAAAACTTGAGCCGGTCTCGTCCGTCCGGAGCGCATTACAGACCACGCGCAATCGAAACGCACGTTCTATTTGCAAATTACTGCATCCCTTGCTGCTTGTTCCTGTTCAGGTGCTGTCTTGCTGCGCCTACAACGATGATGAGGCCCAACACAAACATGATACCGCATAAATAGTAGGCTATGGCAGAATCCAATATGGGCACGGCATTACCTCCTCTGTCTGACGATTTCCGGATTTACCATTTCTTCCCTCGATGGGTGAGTCTCCAGATGATGTAGAAAACGAGGGCGGACCCCATCGTCACCACCAACTGGAACAGCAGGATTTTCCAAGGCCATGCCATCCGATATACTCCTTTCAACAGATACCGCATTATAAAAATTTATGGCGACTGCGTCTCAGTCCTCAGCCTGCACCCGCTTCAGGTAAGCAGGCTCTCCCGGCAGGATCAGATTCAGGATCACCCCGAATAAAACGGTGACAATGGTTGTGGGATAGACATTCAGGCTCATGCTGGACGGCCACCAGCTCGGCGTGGCGAATGTCCAGATAAAATTGGCCGCATAGGCCGCCAGGATCGTGACCCACGCCGCGACTTTGTTCACTTTCCACAGCATTCCTATCAGATAAACGCCGAATACAGGTATGCCGAAAGAAAAGGTCCACATAAAGACCGAAAAGATAAACGGCAGCTGGAGAGCAGGAATAACGACCAGGACTGCGCAGACAATGATCATGACTCTGGTTAGGATCAGGAAGGTGCGGTCGCTCATCCCGGGATGGACGGCGCGTTTAAAAATATCGTGAACAATAATGTGAGAAGAGGCCAGGATCAGCGTTCCGGTGGTGGACAGCGTCGCGGAAAGAAGCGCAATCATCAGGAGGCCTACCAACCAGGGGGGGAGCGCCATAAGGGCGATTCCGGGCACCGACAGTTTGGCACCCTGTGCCGCGACCGACGGAATGGCCATGCCGACGAGCGCCAAAATGACCCAGGGATAGGCAGCCATGCTGTTGACAAAAGATGCCCAAAATACTCCACGCCGGATATCCGACTCGGATCTCGCGGCAAGCATCGGCTGGTTTTGAGCCTGGGAAGAGCTCTGCATGAAAATCACAAGGATCAGGCAGGGGAAAATCACTCCGAACATCACATCCGGCGAGAAATTGATCATGCTCACTTTCCAGGGTGTGCCCGCATTGGCATAGAAGTTCGCGATGGATTCCCAACCGCCATGTCCCGAAAGCCAGGACCCGGTTGCAAAAACCGCGGCAAAAGAACCAAGGATCAGCATGGCTGCATTAAAAAGGTTCATCCAGGCAACCTGCATCAGGCCGGCAGCAACGATATAAAGAATGGTTAAGATCACCGCCAGGATGATGCAGTGCGGGGAAAAAGGAATGGAGCCTCCGCCCAGCGCATAAAAGGCGGTAGCCGTAGCCGTGATCTCGGCGATGCAGATGCCGATCAGCTGCCCGGGGAAAACGGCCGCGATGAGCCACCCGATTCTTTCGCCGAAAATTTTCCCCATTCCTTCCGGAAAAGTTTGAACCTTCAAGCGGCGGAACCACGGTCCAAACCAAAGCAGAAAGAGAGGAACAAACAGACCGCCGGAGATGATGCCCCACCATAAAACGGACGCTCCCATATTCGAGGAAGCCTCCCAAAGGGACAAAGTATGCCCGCCCCCCAACGGCGCAAGAACAAAGCCGGCGATCACGAGCGGCCATGCCAGATGGCCGCCGCCGGTTACAAAGTCCCTGCCCGATTGGACCTTTCTTTTAAGAACAAAACTAAGGCCAACACTCAGAATGAGGAAATAAGCAACTGCGATCACCAGTGCTGTCGACATCAAATTGCCTCCCGTTTGCCGGATCCACGAGACAGGATTGTACCCGGAAACGGCATTATGCAAAGAAAATTCTGCTCGCGTTTTATGGGATTCGGGGCGGCATGCAGACCGGAATTCTGGGGGCTGTTTCAGTGTAGCCGCGTCCTTGCGACTTGGCGGCGAAGCCCCGTTGGGCCGTTGGGGGAACGGGCGCCTTGGGTATCGCAGAGGGCGGTTCTGCGCGCGGGAATTGAAGATTGATTAAAAGGCATAGCGGCGGCGTTCACGGATCCGCTTTCGGCGGCTTCTCGCCTGTACCGTAACTCGAAGATTCACGCCGGTGCTGTTCGCTTTCCAGCTCGATATGGAAGTCCTGCAGCACCTCTTTCTCTCTGTCCGGATCCATCAGATCCCTATTCAGCCGTTTCAAAGCGACGCCCACGACATCCCGGTGATGGAGCTCGGAACCGAACTGCTGGCGGCTGAGCCGGAGCCACATTTCGTGCAGCCGCCCGATATCCACCGGCCAGAGACGCGGCGGATGCGGACCGATGTCAAAGAAATGCGACTTCATCTGGCGGTCGATAAGTTCCAGCGTTAAACCGCGCGAATGCGGGCCGGCCGCCTCCCAGGCCTCGCCCAGACGGCGCGCCTGCTCTTCCATGGACATGCGGTTCGATACGCCGGCCACGACCTTTGAGGATTTTATCTGCAGCGCAGTGCGGATGATAATGTCCGTGATATCGTTCCCGGGAACCACAAGCATATTGATCTTCTTCCCTTCCTTTTCCGCCATGGAGACCGCCATGGAGAAGAGCTTCTGTTCGTAGTTCGTGAAGATCTGATCGCTGGTAAGCGCGCCTTGATCCTGGCGCAGGCCTCGCATGCGCCGACATGTCAGCACCACGATATCCTGATGACGCGTATTGGCCTTCTTGAGAACTTTTTCAAGCGGGTAGAGCGATTCGTAGTTCCGAACGGCGACAAGAATGTTTCCGGGACGGACACCGACAACTTCCTTGGTAATGGACGCCTTATCTTCCAGCAAAAATTTTTCGAGATCTTTCGACTCACTGAGCTTCTTTGACGCGATGAGGCGCTCCGAAAAAAACAGCACGGCAAACAGCCCGGCTGTAAAAAACACGCCGGAAATCGTGGCGACCTTTTTCGGCAGAAGATTGGCGATGGCGGTTGCAAAGAGGATCAATGGAACCAGCGCCAGGCCGACGGGGACTTCAATCCCGCGGAAACGGAAGTTCAAAGGAACCTTCCACTCCCTTTCCTCCGGTCGCTTGAAGCGCAAAATCAGCGTCGCCAGAGCATTCATGGCAAAGCTCCAAATGACGCCGAACGCATACGCCTCGCCGATGATGAAGACGTCGCCGCGGCTGATTATGACGATCAGTATCTGCAGCCCGACGATCATGTTTAAAAGCCGATAGGTTGTTCCGTACTCGCGGTGAGGCTTGCGGAACCAGTCCACCAGTACTCCGTCTTCACTGAGACGGTTGAGCACACCGTTGGAACCGATAATGGCGGTATTGCACGCGCCGGCAAGCATGATCACGCCGACGTTGACGACGAAAACATGAAAACAGAGACGCAGAATGAACGGGCCGGCCAGAAACATGGCGATGCCGCCGATAAGATTATCGTAGTAATGCGGGCGCTCGGAATCGGGGATCAGCCCCACCCCAAGGAACGAAACAAGGGAAGTAAACACCAGGCTGAAAATGAAAATGGCGATTGCAGCTCTTTTGAGATTTTTAAGCTTGGGATGCGCGATTTCACGATAGACCTGCGCCAGTGTTTCTTCGCCGCTCATCGCAAGGATGGAATGCCCGAATCCTATAAAGAACAAAACCAGCGGAATTGTCGGCAGGAAGGATCCGTGCAGCCAGCCCAGCGCTTCATCATCCAAGACCATACTCTCTCTGCTTGGTATGGGCGCCATCTGTCCCCCGCGAAGGAAAATAGTTGCCAGTCCCCATACCAGCAGAACCGCCACCATCACGCTGGTGACCTTCATAATGGACAGCGCTTTGGAGCTGGATTCTTCAATGCCCATCAGATTGAGACGCCAGAAATAAAGGATAAAGAGAATTGCGAACAAAGCAGCACCCGCATCACGCGGAAGCACAGCCCGGATGCCGGCCAGCCCAAGCATCTCATTCAGCAGGCCGATCAGATAATGCCCGGCGGATACTCCGCTGATGGGCGCCGTAAGCAGAAAATCGAATATCAGGGCGGACACAGTGATCTTTGCCGTCGTCGGCCCCATGGCCTCCTTGACAACCCGGTAAGCGCCGCCGCGGACGAAGAGCGTGGAGCTCTCAATATAAACGCTCCGCACGGCCAGAGAAAACAGCATGACTCCCAGGATGAACCATGGAGCCGATTTCCCTATTGCGTTTTCCGCAATACCGCCGACGTAGAAGGCCGAGGAACCGAGATCATTCAAAACAATTGCGGCCGCGCGCCAGAAGCTTATAAACGAAAGCATGGCCGTTGTCGCAACAACAACACGGGAACCCGATCGCCCATCGATTTGTTTCATGAGTTCTTACCCGCCGATCCTTTTTGCCCGCCATTAAGCAGGAAATTCTAGCACTTTTGCGGTACTAGTGCGGCTGTTTGTAAAGATTTCCGGCCTCTCCTGCGGGGCTGCACGATGGGGCCCCGTGTTTTTTAGCATTTGTGTGCTGAAAACGGAACACTCCGGTGAAGCGCCGGATTTGCGGTTTGAAGCGTTGCCTGTGTGTTCGGAATGGACCTCTAAGCGAGAGTACGCCTGGCAGGGTTCGAAAATGCGAAATTCGGTTACGGTGGCCGACGCTCTATCCAGCTGAGCTACAGGCGCATGCCGTGAAGATACTAGATTTGCCCCCAAATTCCAACCCATAAAACAGGGCCATAAATATGCCAATGTCCCTATCGCGTTTCGACGTTTTTCCAGCGCATCTTCGCCAAAACCCCTCGAATTCCAATCAACAACAAAAAGGCGGCATATCCAACTGCCGCAACCGGAGCCTCCCGCATCCCGGCCGTCGGACATGCCGCCCTTTATTTTTTTACCTACAGGTTGCGTCTTCGCAGCTCTCTTTCCGAAAACCCGAAATAATGACCGATTTCGTGAATAACGGTCTTTAGGATCTGATCCTCCATTTCCGCAGGATCGTCGAAGGCTTCCTCAAAGCTGCTTTTATAAAGTTCAATGCGCGTCGGTTCCGTTACCACGTTAAACAGCGAGCGCCGGCTGTATGGAATGCCGGTAAAGATTCCAAACAGCAGTCTGCCTTTATACCGCTCTCGAAGCACACGCGGCACGCGGTCCCGAGCGATTATTTGTATTTCTTCCCTTTCCAGTATCTCGCGGAATTTTTTTGGAATCTTATGGAGAGCCTTTTCAATGCATTCCTCAAATTCGCTGAACTCCATGCAACCGCCTCATCCTCTGCGCATGTTCATGGCGATTCTTCGCGTGCTTTGCGTCCAGGCGGTGAAGCCGTAGCAACCGCGAGGACGCAAAGGACGCAAAAAAGAATTCAGGCTTCATCCTTTCGTTGTGCTACTTCGCCTGTTCCCTGAGCCAGGACATGTAGGAATCAAACGCCTTCAGTTTGTCCAGATTGGGCATGGGCCGGGCGCCGGGCGTCGCATCAAACACCATCGACTGCGGATTGGCCTCCGAAAATGCAGGCCATTTGGGAAGGCCGGGACCGTTCGGATCACCCGTCTTCGCAAAATTGACCCAATAGGAGCTGATCATTTCCGAAAGCTTCAAATCCTCCGGTTTGGGAGCGCCCTGCGGCCCAGGGCTCAAGGTCTGGAAAGCGTAGGGAACATCGCTGCCATGGCCCGATCCTTCGGCCGTAGGCTCATGATAATCGAAGTAGTACTGGACGGCTTTGCCCTTTCCTTTTTGGGTTTGGAGCCGAGCCCAAGTCCAGGTGCTCCATGAGAAGGTGCTCTCCCGCGATAATTCCTTGGACGACCTCGCAGCTTCCTTGTCGGTGGAGTGCGGGTACACGCTTAGAATTGTGTCGGCATGAGGGCCATACTGCGATCGAACCTTTTTGACGAATTGCTCGGCCGTGATTTTTGACTGGCCGCCGAAAGATCCCAGCTCGTCGGAAGTATAGCCGACAAGGATTGGCGTATCATTGAAGCGGCGCGCCTGATAAATCGAGTACAGGTCGCTCGGGATGACATGTCCATCGGCTGTTGGCCGGAACCGCATGCCCCCCATGCCGATGCCCTTCTGAATTTCTTCTGCGCTCAGGGCGCGCGCGGCCTTAATATCAGCGGCTCCCAATTTCTTCAGGAACGCTTCGCCGGAAGATTCTGCCAGCTTCAATGACGGAATTCCCAATCCAAGCCCCCGCTGTTCCGCAGTGTGTAGCGGTGCAAAGGAACCAGCGCTCTTACACAGAACACGGTGGAAAAGGCCCTTCGCAACCGGAGAGGCGGCAAGCATCTTGACCGCCATGCCGCCGGCCGAGTGGCCGAAAATCGTAACTTTGGAACTATCGCCTCCAAATCTGGCGATGTTGTCTTTGACCCATCGCAGACCTGCAATCATGTCCTGCAGTCCATAGACTCCCGATCCGGCGCCGCTCTCCCGGCTGAGTTCCGGATGCGCAAGAAACCCGAACGGTCCCACGCGATAGGCGACGCTGACAACGACCAATCCCTTTTGAGCCAGTTTCATTCCGTCATACATGGGAATGCTGGTCGAACCGCCGCTGAAGCCGCCCCCGTAAATCCAAACAATCACAGGTATCTTTTCACTCGGTTTTTTTGCGGGGGTCCACACATTTAAATACAGGCAGTCTTCGCTTACGGGCGCCGTGTTCCCCATTGAATTGGGGGCCTGCATGCAGGCAGGACCGAAAGAATCCGCCTTTTTAACGCCTGTCCAGGGCTGCACCGGCATTGGCGCCTTCCAGCGCAGTTCGCCTACGGGAGGCGCTGCAAACGGGATTCCTTTAAATATTGAGATGCCATCGGAAACGACGCCCTGCACCTCTCCTCCGGTTACTTTTGCCGTTTGTATTTGCGAAACGGCAAATTGCGCACATGCGCCGATCAGGAAAACTGCAATCAAGGCTTTCTTCATCTCTACCGCCTCCATTTCATGAGTGGATGTTCGGGAGCCGCTCTCCCCATAACTGCTTTTTGGAAAATTCAAGAATTGTGGCCCGCGAAGCCGCCTCCAGGCTGCAGGTGCTTTGATTTAGGATACGAGAACGGTCCAGGATCATTTCACCAGGATCCTCCGGATTTCAGCATAGGGGTCATAAACGACGCGGCTGGGGATGTCGAATATCATGGTCGCGCGCCGGGCCGTGTCATACTCCGGCCACTGCGGCAGTCCCTCGGCATTCGGATTGCCGGTTCGTGCAAACGCAATCCAGGCGGAACTCATGCGGTCGGCCAGTTGCTGCGGCTCGGGTCCCGGCCCAACCATAGAGCGTCCGTTTTCGACATTGTTAAAAACCAGCGCCAGATCCAGCGCGTGGTGCGCCCGCAGCCGGCCCCCATTCACGGGTGTTTCCCAGGCAAGCAGGTAAACATAAACAGGCGCAGCCTTTTGCATTAATTTACGTTCGGCCTGGAGCACCGTGGCAATCCAATAACCCTTCATGGTGTCAGTGGCTGTCATCAGATGGTAAGGCGAATAACCGGGGAAAGCAGCGCGCAGCGCGGGAATAAAGGCCTCCGCTTTATCCGGCAGCCGGCTGCGCACATAGGCAGCAAAATCCTCATCCGTAGACGCTTCGAGTTCCGGACTGGGCGGCCTGAAAATCGTCATTTCGTCCTTGTTCGAACCGATGAGCAGCGGTATTTGGGCTGAAATCGGAGGGGCATCCGGAATGAACGGTTTCCGAGGCAGCGCGATCCCGTCGACGCAGGGCACAAACCCGGAAAGCGGCATTATCAGGTTGCCAGGCGGCGACACGGAGGTGGAACCCGCCGGCTGCGCATCGAAAATCGCCTGGGCGTCCGCTTTCTCAAGCGCGGTCACATCGTTCTCCGCAATACCGAGCTTCTTGAGCAATTCACGCCCTAACGCGACAGCATCGGACTTGTCGGGGGCATCAAGTCCGGCTCCGCTCTGAATTATTGCTTTATGAAACAAACCTTTCGCGGAAGGCATGGCCATCAGCATGGCAACCTTTCGTCCGCCTCCGCTTTCACCAAAGATGGTTACATTGCCGGGATCGCCGCCGAAGCGGGCGATGTTATCCCGCACCCATTCCAGGCTCAGCACGATATCCAGCATGCCGGACTGGCCGGATGCAGCATAGTCGGCGCCCCATGCCTCACTCAGTTGAAGAAAGCCGAAGACATTCAGACGATGGTTCATCGACACAACCACAAGGTCGCCCTTGCGCGCGAGGTTGCCGCCGTCCGTAATCGCTTCGCCGCCCGACCCCGAGGAAAACCCGCCGCCATGCAGCCAGACCATTACCGGCCGCTTTTTGCCGTCGAGCCCCGGCGTCCACACATTCAGGAACAGGCAATCCTCACTCATCTTTATCTTATCGCCCGCAGATCCGGGGCTGCCGGCGGCCTGTATCGCCCGATTGCCGTATTCAACCGCATCCGACACAACCGTCCAGGCGGCCGGTTTGCGCGGCGGTTTGAAGCGGTTCGGTCCGACCGGCGGAGCGCCATAGCGAATCCCTTTGAAGACATTCACGCCGCTCTGCTCTATGCGGCCCCGGACGGGGCCGTTGGTTGTTTGAACAATATGGGTGAAAGATACTGCCTGCGCAGGGATTATTTTTGCGACGCCGGCCGAAAACCCTGCGATGATTGCCAGGCTCATAAGCCACCATTGTCCCCGACCTGAGTTCAAACCGGATCGCTTTATCATCTTTCCCTCCCCTTGACAGACAGGCTTTAGTATAAAGTGCAACGCACGCAATATCTCAAGATTAAAAAACGCCTTTCCGTCGGGTCCGTCGGTACTATAGCGCTCGGCGACTCTTGCAAGATTACGAAGTCGTTGCTTGCTTTTCTGAATGGGGAACCGAGCGGGATCGTTCCTTAAAAATTTTAGTATTGGCGAGAACCTACTGAAAACCGGTGTGCGGTCCTATTTTTATGGCCGCCCCGGCGGGCATGGAAATCCTCCCGCGGATTAGGGTGTGCAAAAATTGCAATAGGCTTGGGAGCGTGTCCGGAGCAGTGTTGAAAGGGCTATACAAACGCTACCGGACAGGAAAATGATCGATACGCCCTTGTACCTCCATCTCCGTTCACGACATTGGCCATGGATTGCAGCTTTTATTTTTCTTTCAGGGATTTTTTCGACCTGCGGATCCATGTAGCGGCAAACGGAGCGGAGTCGGAGAGAATTATTCGAGGTTGTGTTCGCGACGACGAGGGACACCAGTCCCGGGGGCCGTGGTCCGAATCCAAACAACCCAATACAGCACGGGGACTGACGCCAAGGGTGAATTCCTGCTGTCCGTGCCGGAATCTATCGTCGGCACTGCCAGGCTGACCGCCTGGGCTGAAGGCTATTTTATCGGCGGGCCGGTTGAGGCCTCGCTCGAGGCGAAAGAAATGACAATCCTCCTGCAGCGGCACGCCCTCTGGGACAACCACAACTACGCATGGGTGCCGGCCGTCCGTCCCTCCGGTTCCGCTGAAAAGCAGGCGTGCTCGGAATGCCACCTGCGGGGCGATGAAGCCTCAGGCCCTGCTCTTCCTGTCGACGAGTGGCTCCAGGACGCGCAGTCCGTACAGCCGAGCGGACCGGGGAAGGACATGCCAGGATTGCCATATGCCCAGCAGCGGGGCCGTCATTTTCGCGCACCCGGACTAAGGCGGGCTTCGGCGCAATCCTGCAACGCTCGCCGGCCACAGGATGCCCGGAGAGGTTCGCATTGAAGCGGTCCTGATCTATCGAAGGGCCGATAAGAAACTCCTGGAACAGAAAGGCTGGAACGAGCCCGACATCGTAATGGAGTCGGCGCCTGTTGCACTCCCTCAAAGATAAGCGACGGTCTGCCTGTTATTGCCGGAGTGCGGCATTGATTTCGTCGCGCAGCTCCAGAGCCGCATTTCTTGCCGCTTCCACATAATCCTTGCCGCACGACGCATACAGGATATGGCGAGAGGAATTGAGAATCATGCCCTTTCGCTTGCTGTCCATGCCGTTCCGAACGGTCAGTGCTATCGGCCCGCCCTGAGGCCCGGCTCCCGGTATCAGAAACGGCATTTCGGGATAGCAGCTTCTGAGCGCTGCGAGCTCCTCCGGATACGCGGCTCCGATTACCAGGCCGATATTTCCGCACTGATTCCAGCGGTGCGCTTTTTCGGCGACGATCTCATAGAACAATTTCGTCCCGCCTTCAGTCCGGCATTGGAGCATTTGAAAATCGGCAGCCCCCTTGTTGGAGGTGCGGCAAAGTATGAGGACGCCCTTATCGTGATAGCGGAGGAACGGCTCCAGGGAATCAAATCCGAGAAAAGGATTGACCGTGCAAGCGTCCGCACCCAGCGTATCATAAAGCGCTCTTGCACTCGCCTTCGCCCCATTCTCGAGGTCGTTCAGGTTTGCGTCGACAATTACGGGGACAGCAGATGGAATCTTTCTGATTGTATCCTTGAGAAGAGTAAGGCCGTTTACGCCGATCGCTTCATAGGAAGCCAGATTCAGTTTGTAAGCGCATACAAGATCCGACGTCGCTTTGATAATGGCAGCGTTGAAATTGGCAACGCTGACGCCCGCAGGTATCAGCAGAAGATCCGGATCCAGACCAATACAGAGATAACTTCTATTCCGTTCAATCGATCCTGCAAGTTTCTCAAAAAAATTCATAATGCCTCTCCATGCATCGCCCTGCCGTGTTCCCATGCGGCACAGGGCAGGGCGATCAAACGATACCGATTCCGGAACGGAGATCCGGCATGAAAACGGACCGTAATTGCGATCCGACCTACATGGCTGTCTTTAATGCAATCCTTGGTAAAAGCTGCGAGCGCGGGCAGTTTTATGCAGAAATGCTTTGGCACTCAATTCCGTAGCGTCCGCGGTTTAATCACTATCCCCCCTCAACCGCGCAGGATTGTACCAAATTATTCTTTAAACTCCGAATCCAACCAGATAATTCCACAAAATAAATTGGCCGTCTGCACACTGCAAAGATGAACAGAAATCATTAAATCTATTAAGCCTGCTGGCTTGACTCGATTGACTGCGGGAGGCAAATTTGGGTGCAAACGGAAGTGTGAGCCAATAGAGGATGTACCGGTTCGCACCATCTTTCGCCCCTGCCGGGGCTCCTGCGTGTGCCTTCGCCTGCCGGGGGGGGGCGGCGGGCCGCCCCGC
>CAZLHW010000012.1:0-19650 GCA_964559085.1 uncultured Acidobacteriota bacterium
GAGCCCAGTTCCCCCGCGCTTTACAGCCCCGGAATCGGGCGATTGAATGGATCGACCACCTGGCACTTTGCGTTCCGCCTCGGCCCGCCCTGCGTGTTGAAGGTTGCCGGATATACTTTCACGCAATAGAAGGGCGGCTTCTCAATCGAGATCAGGCTTCGGGCAGGCCTGCCGAAATCCTGATCCATTTTATTTTTGCAGTGTTCATTCCATCTCGCCAGGGTAGCTTCCAGGTCGGCAGGTTTCATCTCCAGTTTGGCTGCCAATTCCGCAAGAGTATCCCCTTTGATAATCCAGCCCTTTTCAATCTCCTTGCTGTTATCCCGGCTTCCCTGGTAGCCGCCGAACCACCCAAACCAGCCGAATTTAAAGCCCGTGCCTCCGGCAATGGACCCGCGCATGCGCGCGTTTTCATCGAATATTCCAAAGCAGGGAATACGCGTGAAAGCGCCGAGGACTCCGTCAAAATAAAGAAGATTCTCCTTGTGGCCGAATCCGTGGCGGTTTTCTCTCATTTCGTTCATAAAGCGCTTCCCGGTCTTGTCCACCAGTATATACGCGTTTCCAGGAAAGCTGACCGGTATCATCACGGGCTCAAACTCAGGCACCATCAGGCATCCGATTCCGGCTAATGAGTTGTTCATATGCCAGAGAGCGGCGCCGGCTTTTTGCGCCATGCGGATTCCGTCCCCCGTGTTGCCCGGGGTTCCTCGGCCGTAGGTCGGCCAGCCCGGAAGGTATTGCTTCTGCATCTCGAAATCGAATTCAAATCCGCCGCAGGCGAGGACGACGCCTTTGGAGGCTTTTAGGGCTATTTGTTTCCCTCCGCTGGCCGCCAGAACCCCGATGACCTCGCGGCTTGGCGACAAGACCAGATCCATGGCCGGCGTTTCGTAAAGAATCGGGATCCCTCGCTTTTCAACCTGTTCCCGTATCGGGATCCATAGCTTGCCTTCGCCGGCGCCTCCATTGCTCCAGGTGCGCACACACTTTGCTCCGGGTAGTTCCGGGTGCTCCGGCTGGAAGATGCCCAGCGGCTGAGGTTTTATTCCAAGCGTTTCGAGCCAGCCGTTCAGCTGCATCATTTCCTCTGCGAGCGCCCGGATGCTTTCTTTATCAGTGAGGCCCGCGCAGAGCGCTTCTATGTATTCAACGGCTTCGGGCAAATTTGTGGGCGTCCACCACATATTGCCGGAGACCCGGCTGTTGCCGCCTTCATACTGCCGGGATAGTTTCTCCAGGACGAGGACCTTCGCGCCTGCGTCTTTTGCGGCGATGGCGGCGCTCAGGCCGGCGAAACCTGTGCCGACTATGACCACGTCGGCTTCTTTATCCCACCTGGGCGGCGCAATCGATTTCTGAGGAGCGCTCCAAGCGTTCGCCGTTGCGGCAGCGGGTGCTGCGACCGCCGCCCTTTTTAAAAACTTTCTCCTGCTGACTTTTTTTTCGTCACCCTTCATCTGGAACCTCCGGATAAAAAGAATCCTATCTAGCGCTTCCAGGAGCGTGTCCGAGAACCAGGAAATGCCGCGCGCGGGCCTCTGCTTCGTTGGCGCTCCCCGGCGATGCGCCGCCTCGCAGATGCCCACGCGGCGCTCGGAACACTGCACATCCCAATTCTCGGACACGCTCCCAGCAATCCAAAAAATCTGATCCCGCTACACTAGCACACAAGGCGTCACATAGCTGTGACATAATTGTCGTCCAGGGGAAGGAAATTTCGATAGCCTTCCCGCCGCGCGCGAGAATAGTTCGGACCAGGGAGCTTGTCCGGCCGCAATTTTAACATTAATGAATTTCTGTTTGCGGGGCGCATCGTTTATCATCGAGGGCAAAATGGATCGATAAACCCATCCGTATGGATTTCCGCAAGGAGGCTGCGTGGCAGACAACATCAGAACAATTCCGGAGCCGAACAAGGCTGTTTCCGTGGTTCGCGAATGCGATGTCGTGGTTGTCGGCGGAGGGCCCGGCGGCATCGGCGCTGCCGTTTCAGCCGCTCGCAATGGTGCGGATACCGTCTTATTGGAGCGGTATGGATATCTCGGCGGAATGGGAACCGGCGGACTGGTGACCATTATTCCCTGCCTGTCTGATTTCGACGGCATCCTGCAGATCGGCGGCATCAATCAGGAATGGATCGAGCGATTGACACTGCGAGACGCGGAGATGCATCCGCCGGCAGAAATCTGGGGAGCGACCGACAGAAGACTGATCGAATACTGGAACGACAGATCCTTTTTTACGGTGCGCGAAGGGCACATTGTCTATGCATCTCTCATTGACGCGGAGATCTCCAAATGCGTCCTCAACGACATGGTCCGGGAAGCGAAGGTGAAAACCTATTTTCATTCCTGGGGCGCCATGCCGATCATGGATGGGAACACTGCAATCGGCGTTGTATTTGAGAGCAAATCCGGCAGGCAGGCGATACTGGCTAAAGTCGTCATCGATTCCACCGGAGACGGAGATCTGCTGCCGTATGCAGGAGCCGGATTTGATACAGACATCGACCCGGGCCTCAGGATCACCAATCTTTCTCTCAGCTACTGGATAGACAACGTCAACTACATGAAAGTGGATGATTTCCGCAAGACAAACCCCCGGAAGTGGCAGGAGCTGATGCGGGATCTGGTGCAGCAGGGCGGGCACCCCTTCTTCATGCGGAGCAATCTCAAAGGGCAGGAGAATATCGTGTGGGTGCATCCGCGGTATGCCGTATCGAGTCAGACTGACGTCGAGGAGCTCACGCGCGTGGAATTTCTCGGCCGTGAGAAGATGCTGCTGACGCATGAATTTTACAAGAAGCACATTCCGGGTTTTGAAAACAGCTTCATTGTTCTCTCGGGCCCCCAATTAGGCACAAGAGGCTCGAGGCGAGTGCATGGCGACTACAGGGTCACGTCTCGGGATCTGCTTTCGAATGAGCCGTTCGAGGATACGATCGCCATATTTCCGGACCTGGATCGGGGGGCGGCGTCGCTGGCGCATCCGCATACCTTTATTCCCTACCGCTCGCTGCTGCCCAGAGGCGTGGAGAACATGCTGGTTGCCTGCCGGGCGTTTGCGTCGGATCAGGAGGTGAACAATTTCTTCAACCTCATTCCCCATTGCGTTGCCATGGGCGAAGCCGCGGGAACCGCCGCGGCTCTCGCTATTCAACAGGGCGTGAGCGTCCGGAACGTCGAATTTGCGTCACTGCGGAAACGGCTGATTGCGCAGAATGTCCCCTTGCCGGGCGCGTACCCGGCCCAATACAAAAAAGACGCCAACGGGACCGTCCCGGTTTATGAGGCCCCGATGTTCGGAGAACGGCGTCCGCAAAAATAGCGGGAGCCGCCGGGATTGCGCGGGTCTGCCCGGCACCCGGACGGCTCTGTCGAAGAGAGGCTTGAACCATCCGTCAACAACCAGTTGGATACAGGGAAGGGAACATGAAAACATCGAGAAGGGTCTTCCTCAAATCTACGGCAACCGGCGCAGGCTCTGCCGCGCTTGCCGGTTTTGTCGCAACGAAAGCGGAATCAACTCAGCCGGACGAGGTCCGGAAGTGGGATCATGAGGCCGACGTTGTTGTGCTCGGCATCGGAGCTGCAGGTCTCATGACTGCAATCACCGCCTCGGATCGGGGCGCGGATGTTTTGATACTGGAAAAGGCTCCTGAAGAACATGCCGGCGGCAATACGAGAGTCAGCGGCCAGGGCTACTGGTGCCCGCCTGATTCCCGCAAAGCCATCGAGTATCAGAATGCCATGAGCGACGGTTTCCCAATTCCGGACGAGGTTACGGAAGTCTTCCACAAATATTCCGTTCGGGTAACGGATTGGCTTGCAAAGATGGGCGCGGACATGCAAACGATTCCGACTGCAGGCGAATACCCGGAATTTCCAGGCGGGGCGGGAAATGTCTGTTGGTCCAAGCGAGGAAACGGTTTTCAGCGCTTGTGGCTCCTCTTAATGGAAAACGCCATTCAAAAGAGAAAGATCCGCGTTCTGTATCAAACGCCGGCGGTGGAGCTCATACGCGACGTCAAGTCGGGAGAAGTCCGGGGAGTTATTGCGGAGAGCAGAGGCAAGAAGCTTTACGTTAAAGCGAAAAAAGCAGTGGCGCTGTGTACGGGCGGGTTTGAAAACAACCAGGACATGATCCGCGACTACCTTGGAATGCCCTACGCGTATCCCAAAGGGAGTCCTTACAACACCGGGGATGGCATCCGGATGGCAATGGCGATAGGCGCGGATCTTTGGCATATGGACAATCAGGCCGGACCGGATTTCAACTTCAGAATCCCCGGCAAGGATTGGGCTTTCGGCTATAACTTCTCCCCTCCGGGGCATGGCTGGATCTGGGTGGCCAAAGACGCCACCCGTTTTACAAACGAAGCCTACTTTACAAAGCACGGCAAAATACCATTCCACGGCGTCTACATTCACGTTCCTACGCCGCTCCCGGTCCATCTTGTCTTTGATGAGACGATGAGAAAAAGCGGGCCGCTGTATCCTGCGGACTATTTCTTTTGTTGGTGGTCGCAGATAGAAAAATATAAATGGAGTCCCGACAGCAGCGTTGAAATTGAAAAGGGCTGGATTGTCAAAGCCGACACGCTGAAAGAACTCGCCGCAAAGATAGGGAAGAACCCGGAAACACTCGAAAAAACCGTCGCCGCGTGGAATCAATCCTGCGCTGCAGGAAGAGACTCGGAGTACGGACGCGACATTAATAAGATGGCGCCGATTCAGACGCCGCCGTTCTATGCGGCGGAGTTTGTCCCTGCCTTCACCAATACCCAAGGGGGACCGCGGCGCAACTGCAATTCTCAGGTGCTTGATACAAACCGCAAGCCTATCCCAAGGTTGTATTCAGCGGGAGAATTGGGAGCCCTCTACAGCTGGCATTACCAGGGAGGCGGGAATATCCTGGAGTGCATCGTGTTCGGCTACATCGCCGGAGAGAGGATGGCTGCGGAGAAGCCCTGGATCTGAGGGGAGGTGCGCGTGGCAGGCACCGGGCGGGCAGACGGGCCTCTTGCAGGAGCCAATTCCGATGGCGCGTCCGCCGATCAATGGCCGCGATTTAGGCCTTACACCCTCTATTTGTTGATAAGCGGATAGCGACGCGCGACGAAACCATAGCACGTCGCATCCCGGCAGCCGAGCCTTTTTCGTGCAGTTTATGGCGCGATGCTTGCGCCCAATTAAAACCGCATTGCCGTTGTTATGCGCTCCGGACAGGCTGTGCCGATAGATGCCGGGCACTTCGCCCGTGGCGGAAATCCCGAAGGTGAAGCGCGGATTCCGGAGTTGAGATGAGGCCGAGACAGCCGCGCTCGCGGGAGCTCTCTTCAAATGGGGATCTCCCCAGGGAGCTGGATGCTTAAAGGAATTGGATGCCTCGCTCTTTCGATGCCTTCCTAAATGCCGGGCTTTTTCCCGGGACTCTCGGCTCTTCTATCCCGGGCTGCTTATGGGGACCGCGCTTTCAGCGTGGGCCAGAGACTGCAGTGGTTGCATCCCGATTGCTCGACCTGTGCGCTTTCAGAACCCGGCCTCATTATGCACAACTTCGGAAGCCGGGATATAAAAGGCAGCCGTGCCGAACGGCGGGGTGACCGATCCGATCCATTCGGCAAGAATCGTCTTGCCGATCCTCCCAAGCCGGGATTGCCTGCCGAAAGCCGGAAAAAACCGGGCTCGGAGCGATGGCGAGTCTGCGTCGGACGCAAACAAGCCCTATTCGAAGCTGCAGGAAAAAGGCACAGTCGAATCACGCGTCGCCGGAAACGGCCATGGTTTTCGACCGCCGCATCCGGTCCCTGTACTCTTCCAGTTCAATCATCGGAGGACGTTCGCGCTCGGCAATTTCCTCCACATCCAGGAAATAGGTGTTCTGTTTGTGCCGGATCAGTTTCATGGATTTATTTACGTCCTCGAGCATGGCAAGGTGATAGCGCTGCTCCAGTTTATGCACCACCGTTTGAAGGATCGCAAAAGACATTTTGCTCAGCGCCTCCAGCGATTGGTTGTGATGGATGCGCTCCAGCAGGTCGACCTGTGCAATACTGTTCAGGCCAAACCGCTCGTACATGCCGATCAGCAGGCCGGTTTCCACTCCGTACCCGGAGTAGAAGGGCAATTTTTCCAAAGCGGCCCGGCGTCCGCCATATTCGCCCGATAAAGGCTGCACCACGCCGGACAATTCCGGGTAGAACAGATTCAGCAGCGGGCGCGCTGTCAGTTCCGTCACCCGGCCGCCTCCGCTTGCCTGCAGCTTGTCTCCCACTTTAAGCGGGCGGCGATAAAAGCCTTTGACGAATTGTATTTTCGAATCGACCAGCATGGGGCCGAGCACACCGTACACAAAGCGGGGATGGATGTTGACAATGTCCGTGTCGATCCAGACGATAATGTCTCCGCGTGTCACAAGGAGGCTTTTCCAAAGAGCCTCTCCCTTGCCGCGCCGCGCGCCGAGATGAGGAAGCAGTTGCTGATGAATGAAGACGCTCACGCCCAAGTCTTCCGCAATGTGCCGGGTGCGGTCCGTGGAATCCGAATCAATCAGCACTATTTCATCCAGAAGCGGCGCTTTATCCATCAGCGCGTGTCGGATAGTGGTGATCACATTCCCCACAGTCTTTTCTTCGTTGAGCGCGGGCAGCGCCAGGCTGATGGTCGCTCCCTGGTTCCGTTTCAGTTCAATCAGTTGGTCGATCATTTTGAATTCGTCGGCATGATAGGTATTCTCGGCAAACCATTTATCGACCAGGATGGAGATTGCCTGGGAGTTGGAGGCTTCGTCCTGCGGTAGAGGCATGGGCCGTCTTGTTTTGACGGCGATAACGGCGGCGGTTGATTCCTTCAGGATGCGATCTGCCACCTCTCCAAGCGACGCCTCGCTGCGCATCGGTTGTGCGGTGGCGCCCATGACGATGAGATCCGCATGCCGCGCCTGGTCAAGGATTGTCTGCGCCGGATCGGTTGTGGTTGTCGCCCGCATCTTCACTTCAGGCAGATTCCGCAAGGTTTGTTCCAGTCCGCGGAAGGGTACATCCGAATCGCCCGGATGCTGCGGCATCAGATGCAGTGCTTCCAGATCGCGCGGCTGGGTGCTCAGCGCGACTCGCAACGCAAGTTCCGCATGGGGGCCTCCGCGCATAGGAACCAGAACGCGCCGGATTTCAGCGGGGAGCGGTCCGCGCACGAGAGCTATGTCGCAGGGAGGCCTTGTCAGGGCCTCGGCTGGAGAGACTCCCAGCATCTCCAGATGGGCCGGCCAATCCAGCAGCAACAGATCGGGTTTCTCTTCCGCAATGGCTTTTGTCAGGTCGCTCCACGGCTGATACGAAACGTGAACTTTGGCTTTGTAGCGGACCTGCGCCCGACTAGTCAGTGCGCGCATGCGGCGACGCACCTGCCGCGCTTTGTAAGCCCCGGCGCTGAGAGGTTGATCGGGCGGGACGCAGACAACGCCGACCAGGACTACATTCGCAGCCAGACGGCAGGCTGTTTCCAGTGCGTCCTTTCCTTCGCATCCGTTCATGACCGGGACCCACACCGTGTGCAGATAATGGACACGATTTTTAGGCATGACGTTCCCTCCGGCTAAAGCGCGGTGCGCGCGAGTTTTTCTGCCACTGTATCAGAAAAGGGAGCGAACCTGAAGCGGTCCTGTAGAAGCACTGGAGCGTTGCGGATTTTCGGGGATCGCCGCGAGAGCTTTGCGTATACCCCCTCTTAGGAAAAATCTTTGCCCAGGATCACGCTTATCAGCAGGATCAGGATGGCCGCCGGCGCGACAACGCGCACAATCCAAAGCCATGCGAGAAAAGCGGGATTCGGTTTGCAGAGGCCGAGTTCTTCCAGGCAGGTTTTCTTGCCCAGTTTCCATCCTACGAACACTGCTATGAGAAAGCCGCCGGCAGGAAGCATCCAGTTGGCCGCAAGGTGGTCCAGAGTCGCGAGCACTCCTTTCTTTCCTGCAAACAATTCGAAGGAGGATAGCAGAGCGTTCGCGCCCAGAGACAGTGCGGAGACAATGGATCCGATAAAAACCACCGATGTTGTGACAACGGTCGCCCGCGCCCGCGTCCATCCAGCCAGATCGATCGCCAGGGAAGCGGTCACTTCGCCCAGCGAAATGGTGGAAGACAAGGCCGCGAAGGCGACCAATACAAAAAAGAGGGGGCCCAGCAACAGGCCACCCGGCATCTGGGTATAGAAAAGATCCGGCAGGGTAATGAAGAGCATCCCGATCGTTGAACCGGAGACGCGGTTGTCCAGACCGGGTACGGAGTAAATGATGATGAACATGGCGACACAGGCAAGAATTGCGACGAGAGTGTCGAGCACGACTACCCAGAGCGCGGATTTGAAAATGGACTCTTTTTTGTCGAGGTAAGAACCGTAGGTAACCATGGCTCCCAGGCCAAGAGAAAGCGAAAAAAACGCCTGTCCCACGGCCTCAAGGAATCCCCTGAGCTTGAGTGCGGAAAGGTGCGGTACAAAAATCTTCGTCAGGGCTTCGCCGCGTCCCTCCATCGTCAGAGCCGTAAAAACGAGGTACAGCAGAATCGCGAACAGCGCCGGCATCAGCACCTTGTTGGCTTTTTCAATCCCTCCGCCAATGCCACGATAGACAATCGACGCGGTGAGGATCGTGAATAGAAGAGCCAGCGCGATTTGCATCGGGCCGTTTGCTAAAAAAAAGTTGAATTCGTTTTCCCCGGGTGCGCTGTATCCCTTGAAGGACCAGCCGATGCATTGGACGAAGGAGCGAAGCGACCACCCTGCAATAACGATATAGTAGGCTTGAATGACCGCGCCGGAAGCGACGCCAATCCATCCAAGGACGGACCATTTCTTTCCGCCCAGGCTGGTGAAGGCGGGAACCGGGCTGAGTTGCGCTTTTCTTCCCACCAGAATTTCGCTCATCATAAGCGGCAGGCCGATGACGGCAACCGCCAGAAGATAAATGAGGACAAAAGCTCCACCGTCATTTTCCCAGGTTAAATAGGGGAACTTCCACAGATTTCCCAGTCCGACGGCAGACCCGGCCGCGGCCAGGATAAAGCCTGCCCGAGATCTCCAATTGTCTCGTTGAATGTTCATCATGAATCCTCTTTAGAAAAGTAGCGGCGCGTTTCGCGCACGACGATGCCCGACAGCAGTAACAGGCCGATGAGATTCGGAAACGCCATGAGTCCATTCATCAGATCCGCGAAATCCCATACCAGCTGGAATCCCTGGATATTGGGCAGCGTCAGAACCCACGCGCCCAGGAAGGATGCGATGATGTAGAACAGGCGATAGGGCAGTATGGCTCCCGCCCCCAAAAGGTATTCGATAGTGCGCTCGCCGTAATAGGCCCAGCCGAGAATTGTTGAAAAGGCGAAAAACGCCAGACTGACGGCAACAATATACCCGCCCCAGTTGCCGGGCAATCCGCTGCTGAAAGCCTGGATTGTCAAGGGCGCACCGGTTAAGCCCCTGCCTGTCAAACCGTCGACCTGAATCCATGCACGCGTAGCGATAATGGCAAACCCTGTCATGGAACAGATCACTATAGTATCGATAAAGGTCTGGGTCATCGATACCAAAGCTTGGGTGACCGGCTCGCGTGTCTGTGCGGCTGCGGCCGCGATGCCGCCGGTGCCGAGGCCGGATTCGTTGGAGAAAACGCCCCGCGCGATGCCCATGCGGACCGCCATCATCAGAGAGGCGCCGGCGAATCCGCCCACCGGGGCGGCCGGTCTGAACGCGTCAGCGAGGACATACAGGAATATCCCGGGAATGCCGCGCCAATTGATGATGAGAACGACGAGGGATCCGGCGGCATAGGTCAGGATCATAAGCGGTACAAACACGCCTGCAAATTTCCCTATTGACCGGATTCCTCCCAGAATGACGGCTCCCGCCAGTATTGCGATAGCCAGCCCTGTCCAGGAAGGATCGATATGGAAGGCGCTGCGCACGGCATCGGCTACCGAATTGGACTGCACCATGTTGCCGATTCCGAATGCCGCAATGCAGGCGAAGAGAGCGAACAGCCTGCCCAGAAGCTTTCCGCCGCGTCCCCCGATGCCGCGGGACAGGTAATACTGCGGGCCGCCGTTCATTTCACCGCGCGAGTCCTGGATTCGATAGTACACACCCAGAACGGCTTCGGCGTACTTGGTGGCCATGCCGACCAGGCCCGTAATCCACATCCAGAAAAGCGCCCCCGGACCGCCTACGGCAATCGCTGTCGCCACGCCCACAATATTGCCGGTTCCTACCGTGGCCGCCAGCGCCGTCATCAGCGCATGGAAATGGGAAATGTCGCCGCTGGCGTTCTCCTCTCTCCTGAGGATAAGGGCAGTGTACAGCGCCCGGCCAAGTTTGCGAAACTGCAACCCGCCAAGCCGAATCGTGAGATAGACGCCGGTTCCTGCCAGAAGGCTCAGCAGGCTCCATCCCCAAACCCAGCTGCTCAGAATTTTTATCCACTCGTGTACACTGTTCATTGAATCCTGCGACGCGTTCCATGTGTTTTGTTGGGTTGTTTCCAAGTGCCCGGCGAGACTCTGCAAATGGAATGCAGATCTTCAAGGAGACGACAGTGCGTTCCACTCGGGACACGGGAGTAGTTTATAAGCGTTTCCTTTTCCATGGGCAAGAGTGAAGGGAAAAAATCATAGGCTGAATGCTTTGGCAATAATCCCTAACCGTGCTAGGGTACCCTGGTGCAATCCCAAGATGCTTTGAAACCTGGATCAGTTTTTGGAAAGAAGGAGGAGCGCATGCGGATGAAATTGTTTGCCTTCGCGGGGGGTGTCCTTTTGCTTATTATCGCCGCGGCCTGCCAACACGGAAAATCGGAGAAGGCCGATTCCAGGCTCGCCGCAACGGAGAGCGCCGCGCTGCAGCCCTCATGCGACCGGGCGTGCCTGGAGGGTTATGTCGATAAATACATGGACGCGATGCTTGCTCATGATGCGAGCGGAACTCTTTTTGACGATAACTGCAGATTCACCGAGAACGGGATCCGGCTGCCGCTCGGCAACGAAGGACTTTGGGCTACCATGGTTGGGAAAGGGACTTATAAATTTTATGTTCCCGACGTGGAGACCCAGCAGGTGGCTTTTATTGGAACCGCCCGTGAAGAGACCGCAATGCCTGGAGTCGGCAATCCCGTAGCCATCGCGCTTCGCCTGAAGATAAGAAACAACCGCATCACGGAAGCCGAACAGCTCGTAATAAGGCCGGAGAGCAATCTATTGGATCCCAACCGAAAGCGGCCTCCGTCGGCTGCTGAGAATATCGAAAAAATGGGCGGGCCGCACCCCGTTTACCTGGAGGTCATCCCCCCTGAGGAACGACCCTCCCGCGACGAGATGATCCGAATCGCCAACATGTATTTTTCAGGTTTGCAGCGGAATGATGGAAAAGGGGAGTATCCCTTCAGCGATGACTGCGACCGCTATGAGAACGGCAACCGCGCAACCAACGTTCCTTTGCGGCCGGGGCAGAAAAGGCCGGACCCGCTTACGGAGACCGTATATTCCAGCGCCTGGGGGTGCAAAGAGCAGTTCCAGTCCGGACTCATGCATTTCGTCTCACGCATACGCGATCGCCGGTTTGTCGCGGTGGATCGTGAACGGGGAATCGTTTTCACGTTCAACTTCTTTGACCATGCCGGCGGCAAGACGCGACATTTTAAAACGCCGGACGGTCGAGACGTGGTCGCCGGGCCTACCGAGCCATGGACCTGGCAGCAGGCGGAGCTGTTCAAGATAGAGAAAGGAAACATCCGCCGCATTGAGGCAGTCCTTCAGCGATGCCCGTACGGCATGAACTCCGGATGGAGTACGTATGAGCAGGGGTTGTCGGAGGAAATCCAGAACATCAAATGAATTACGAGTGACGAATGACGAATTGGAAAGAAGAGCATGAATGCGGACGAACTAAAAATTAAACTGAGCGAATTCATTGAGCAGCATTCAATTACCCAGTTTGGGCCTGACGATGTCTTTGAACTTGTTGCTGAGGGTGAAAGCATTGAATGGATTGTGGGTCAGTTGAAAGGCGATAGGCCGATCGATGTTGCGCCGATCACATCGCTGTTGACGGAGATTAAGAGCCTTGCTGCTCCTGAAGAAAAGCCGGCAGAGATGCAGGCGGCCGAAGCCGAAGAAGAGGCCGGATTGCAGGATTTGTCTCAAATAGACTCGTCTCGGCTGGACCTGTCACAAATCGGCGATATGCTGCCGGAGGGCGTACAACTGCCCCCCGGAATGGATGTGGAAGAAATCAGGAACCTGCTGGAATCGCCGCAGGGCCAGGTTATGGCGGATCTCGTGGTTTTCTGCCGGGAAAAAGGAGTTGATCTAGGCCGCAGCGACCCATTGGATTCGCGGATGGAGCGCCTGAGGACGGAATGGCTGGCAACGCCGCGCGATGCCTTTGACGGAAAAACACCGGCGGCAATGCTGTCCCGCGCCTATGGCACAGTCGATACTTTCCGACGCACGGAGCCGCATGTGGGCAGAAACGATCCCTGTCCCTGTGGAAGCGGCAAAAAATTCAAAAAGTGCTGCGGCCGCGCTTAAGAGGATTTTGGCGGCAGGCGCCTGTCGCCAAAAGTCATTTTCTTTCCCAAACGGAAAGCATGTCGGGCGAACCCTGAGCCCGTATGCCGTTGTCGTTCAGGATCTGTTCCGTTGCGGCGATCATTTCGCGGCGCCGAAAAACCGGCGTTTCGGGCCCTTTTCCGGCCAGTTCAATTCGGATGAATTCTTCCTTTGAATCCCGGATGATTTCAACCAGGTGGCGGAGATTCTTGACGGAGATTTCATTGATGCTCGTTACAATCCGCATAACGGGAGGCGAATAGTTTTTCGCCAGGGCGTGCGTGAAGAATGGAGAAGGAATCATTACAAGCTCTTCCCCTTCAAAAGCGGGGAGGTCGCTTCTGCGGGTGATTAGCGGGCTGCCCGTCTGGCTGAGCAGATTCATCAACATCAACCCATTGTTGCCCCCGGAAAGCACGGCGATCATTTCTTCAACCGCGATGGAAAAGACCAGTGGGCCGCAGATAAAATAGGGCGGATATTCTCCCTGCAGATAGGGGATCAATTTGGGTCGCTCGGTGGAGACCGGCAGCTGAATAGACATTTCCCGGCCATCGCGCACGATGGTTATCGGGATCTTTCCTTTTTCCGCAAGGGTCTGCACAAGGCAGGTAAATGGAAGCTTGAGGTTGTCGTTAATCTGAACACTGCCCTGATTGTCAATCGGAGTATTTCCGATTCTTGTCACTACATCCCATTGTTTGAGCGGGTAGTCTTTGTCGGCCCGGAACGGCGCGTGGGTAACGATTCCCTTTATGGAATCGTCAATTTTGAGAAAAGCCCGCAGCGCCGGATTCTCAAGTGTCTGGAATTCATCATAAATGGCAGGCTTGCCGTCATACCGGCCGTCCGCAATATCTTTAAGGAAAAGATCGATCTCTTCGCAGGGGATGATATAGCCTATGTTTTGCGTGTCGGGCAGAATGCTGAAAGCGATGCCTATAAGTGCGTTGCCTACGACGGCAGGGCCGCCGCTGTTTCCCGGATTTATAGCAGCGTCGATCTGGACGCGAAGGCCTGTAGCCGGATAGTTGTATGCCGCGAAATCAATACGAGAGACAATGCCCTTCGTGATGGAGATATTGCTGCCGCCTGTCGGGAAACCGTAAACCATCACTGAATCCTTAATGCTCGGCAGCCCCTCCGCTTTCTTCAATGCCGCATGAGTATTAAAAAACGATTCGTCGCTCAGTTTCAGCACCGCTAAATCCATGCCGGGAGCCACCGCCTCAATCGTCGCGGATATTTTGTCGCCCGATTGGTGCCCCTGTATTTGAATCTGCCCCGCATAGTTCACGACATGCGCGTTGGTAAGAATGCGCCGCCCCTCAATCACCACGCCGCTCCCTGTAATTTCCCGTCCCGGCTGCTTACTCCAGGGTTTCATGAAGTCCGGAGGCTGAATGGTGGAAAACACCCGTACGACCGAATTTTCAATCGAGTCTTCTCCCCGCGATGCGTTCTGAGCCGAAGCTGCGGCATAAGCGGATTCAATAGCAACTGCCAGGCCGATGAAGAGAATTCCAAGGAAGAGGGTTTGTGTTTTTGCGGGTCCATTTTTCATGAGCGTTCGCTGCGAGCAGCCTCCAATGAAAGTTAGATAGATTCGTTGAAGTGTAGCACGCTTGCGCGGGAACCGCATCGGCTTTCGAAGAAACTATCAATCCGGCGCAAAGTAATCGCGTTTTTAGCTTCTTGACGGTTATTTGGAATGAACCGCCAGGACGCAAGGAACGCGAAGAAATGCAACCGACAGGTGCCGGCCTGGCTTTCTTTCATCTGCCGCATAATGATTTTTCTCCTCCTCGATCCTTCCTGCACTGCATTCGGATCTGTCTGCGGCCGATAGGAAGTCCGTCAAAACCGCACTGCAATTTGACCGAGCACGGTGTAACCCCTGTCTCTCCCACTGCTGTCGCCGGAATGGTATTTGTCTCTGAGAAAGGCGAAGGAGGCGGTGACGTTCCTGGAAATTTCCTGATTGAATCCAAAGCCGAATCTTTTTCGGGCAAAGCCGAGGGCCTCGGATTCACTCGATCCGGCGTATTTAAAGACCGTCTCAAGATTCCGTATTCTTTTCCATTTGTATCCGGCCTCAATATTCCAGGCGGCGGGTTGAGCCCCTTGGCCATTCGCCTGCGACAGCACCTCCGGACAGAATGCATCCAGGGCTGTCAGGTATTCTCCGTGGAAAAATGAGCCGAGAAATCCAAGATGAAGATAGGCGGCCATGCCCCCTACATTTCCGCCCTGAAGGTTTATGTCCGGACAGACTGATTCGGTAAGACAGTTTGCATTGGCGATATTCGATATGTAGGATGCGCCCAGGAGCAGCCCGATTGCGCTGTTTGGCAAAGCCTGGTAACGCCCATCAAAGCCATACGCCGCACCGGAGTTGTGCTTGACCCTCTGCGCACTTCCGTTAAAAACATAGCCGGAGAGTGACAGGCCCGAATGTTTCAAACCCAGAATAACAGCCTTTCCGGAAGTCTCTCCCAAAAGCAATGTCATGGGCTGGTCTACGGCGGGATTGTCGGGAAGATGAGACAGCAGAATGCCGAAGGGGAGATACATTTTCCCGACCGACACAGAAAGTGGAAATTTTTCCGTTTTCCCAAAGGTAACTAACCCCGCGTCCAGAACCTGGCTGCTATTTCCCTCGTCAAAAGAATCTTCATTTAAGAGGACTGTTTCGGCGAAAATCCAATCATTGAAGGCTGCCGTAATTTCCAACTCTGCTGTCGTAAGATGGATGCCGGACCGCGATTCGCGACTTCCATCCTGGTGGCGAGCGGATTTGTAGCCGCCGCCGAATTCGATGAGTCCATTTATTTTGATGCGTTTACGCAATCCCTTCAAAAATTTGTCCGCTGCCTCGGTCTGTCCCGCCTTGTCGGTATTTGCTTCCCCGCTGAAAGATGGAAGCGGCAAGGGTAACCCCATTAATAGAAATACGAGCATCGACGCGCCTGCGCGCATATGGAACCGGTCTCCTGTGGATAGTGATATTCAACGATGCCATCCTGCGGCCGGCTCGCCCTGCACAAAAAAAGGCGTAACCCGGAATCCGCCTGGCGACTCCGTTGTTACGCCTTCACTTTCCTCGCACCTGATAAAGGTGGAAGCCCGTAAGGCGTCCCGTCTATGCTATTCGGCGTCGATCAGTACCTGTGTAAGCCTTCGTCTCAAGGCCTCAAGCTGTTTGGATTTGAAAGATTTTCTAGTTTGTTCCAATACTTCTATCGCTTCAACAAACGCGGCTTTAAGCCTGTCTTCGCGACTCGGAACCGGAGAATGTTTGATCGCCGCCGACTCGTTGCCGTCCACCGCTCCATCCAGCATGGAAAGAATGTGCGCGTAGTGGCAATCTATCCTCCGGTGCAGTTCTTGTGCGCTTTTTTTTATCAGACTCCTGAATTCCTCTTTGCTTGGTTGCCGCACAGGGGCTTTCTCCATCTGTCTGCCAAAAACGATTCTTCCGAAAATTTTTATTCGACAGCCATTTTCTCTGCCACTCCATGTCCTAAGGCAAAACGCCTGCCGCGCACGGGAATGATGAGGCGACCGCGGGGATCCTGGAGCAGGATAAAAAACCTGGTGCCCGGGGGCAGGCCCATGCTGTAAAGCCTTGCCCGTGGGCCGCGTCCGGCATGAATGGCTTTCAACGTGACTTCGCTTCCCGAATTCGCATTACTGAGCGTCATCAGAGCCCTCTTTCCGTAGTGACGAAGGTTTGGCAGGCGGATCCGTGCGCGCGGCGCTTTTTGCCGGGCGTGCGGTTCCTTCCTCAGACGGAATGCCTGACGACCTGAATTCTGCAAAGGCCTGAAGGAAATCAGGATGCGTTTGTGCTCGATTCTCAATAAACTCAATAAAGAGCTTCAGCCGATCCAGGGTTTTCGGGCTCATTCCATGTTCAATTCTGCAGGCTTCTTGATTCGCCACAACAGGATCAATTCCCAGAATGTTGATAAGAAAAGCCAGGAGGGCCTGGTGCCGCCGGTTGATTTCTTTGCCAATTTCTTCTCCCCGGGCCGTCAGTTCCAGATATTCATGCTTTTCGTATTCAACAAAACCCTTCTGACTAAGCGATTTCAGCATGCTTGTGACCGTGGGCATTTTCACGCCAATTCTGCTGGCGATGTTCTTGACACGCACAATCCTTTGCCCTTGGCCGATGCAGTAAATGGCTTCGAGGTAATCTTCCATTGCAGGTGTTAAACCGGGTCCAGACATCGCAACTCCATTTGTGCTCCCTAATGATATTAGAGATGTCTAATAATTATTGGCGATGCTAATTCTACTTGCAGGCTCTAATATGTCAACTGATTTTTGAACTATTTTTAAACTCTGAATTTTGTTGTGCCTGGATTTTCCTGGAAGGAATCGAGCAACTTGATTGCGAGCCCTTGCCTTCTTTGTGTCTTGGCGGTTAGGACGATTCAACCGCCAAGACGCAAAGAACGCGAAAAAGACTCAAAGTAACAACGGCGAACCTTTCTGCTACGCTGCTAGTGCGGCAGAATCAGCTCAAATGAACTGACGGGGAGGCCGTTCAGGGCTTTAAGCTCGCATTGTCCGCCATCAGACCAACAATAACGGACCCTGGATGCCTTTGGCACTGCGTTCCGGTGGATACGGATGCGGCTGCCGATTTGATAGGCTTCGGCAAATCTGCAGCTTCCTGGGGAATCGGTACACACACTGAAGTTGCGGATCTCCTTCTCTTTTTCGCTAATCTGGAGCGGAGGAGAGAACTCCAGGAAGATGTGGTCCGCATCGGAAGATTTAAGCATCGGCTCAACTCCATCCGCTACGCCGCCGCCCTTGAGCGCCTGTGCAACCCGTGCTGCACGCATGCCTACAATCCATTTTTTTCGCGGGTGAATGTCGGCGTCCTCGCCGACATCATGAGTAACCACCAAGCCCGCCCTTGAGTCTTCGAGCGCGACGCGTTGTTGGGCGTTGCGCACGGCGGCCCACCCCGATTCATCCGGAGCTTGGGCCACGGATCCATAGTTTGGCAGTTGCACGATTATAAAAGGGAATTGCAGGTTAAAGTGCCGGCGCCAGTCGCTGATCATCGCCGTGAGGAGCCTGTGATAGGTCGAGCCGGCTTCAGTGTTCGATTCTCCCTGGTACCAGATTACACCCTCCGGTTGCAGGGGCTTCAAAGGAGAAATCATGCCATTGAACATTCCGGAGATGCCGGACCCGCTTTCCCAGGGGCTGCGCGGAGGCAGGCCTGTTTCGCGCGGAATGAAGCGGTACGCCCATCCGGAGCCCAAAGAGAGAAAATCTCCGTTCTCGAACCTCAGGCCCACTTCTTCCGCGGGTCCGATCATTCCGCCTGCTCCCCAGGTATTCAAAACATTCACGGTAATCTGGTTGACGCCTTGTTTCAAAACTCCGGACTCCAGCGGGTATTCGCGGCGGGTTCCGTATCCGAAAGAATTGTTAATGAATTTGCCGTTTATCCAGGTGGAATCCACTTCATCGATTTTGCCCAGTATAAGGGTTGCTTTTTGGGCCTGCTGTGCGGCGGTTAATTCAAAGCTCTTCGAAAACCAGAGCATGCCATGATGATTTTTCAGACGCGCATCCGGATAGGTTTTCCAGTCCTGCAGAGGCGCCTCGCGCCAATCGGGGTTTTTATCCAGAACGCCGTGATTCCATACTGCGCCCTGGTTTGAGTTTTTCAGCCACCATTGCATCCAATCCTGAGCAAAGGCGAGTTCAGCTTCTCTTTGATTGCTTCGATATTGTCTCAGCAGGGCAACTTTCCGGGCGTAGTCTGCTATCCCGCTCAATCCCTGTTCGCTGATCCAGGCTTCAATGGCGGCGCCGCCCCAGGAGGCGTTGATCAGCCCGAGAGGGATGCCTTCCTGTTCCATTATTTGCCGGGCCGCGAAATAGCAGACGGCTGAAAAATTCTTCACACTTTCAGTCGTAGCCCTCTGCCAGACGGGCGCTTCCTGAAATTCCTCCCGGGCATTGAGTTCTGCCAGCTGAGGGACGGAAAGCAGCCGGATGGCCGGGTGGCCTTCGTTATAGGCATCCGGCTGGTCGACGGAAGCCGCCACAGGGTAAGCCATATTGGACTGTCCCGAGCACAGCCAGATATTGCCGGCAAGGACGTTATCCAGAAATGCTTCCTCTCCATTCGTGCTGCGAATTCTGATCTGGTAAGGGCCGCCGGCGCGCAAAGGTGCGATTTTTGTTTGCCATTTCCCCTCGGCGTCGCTGCTGAAGTTGTAGCGCGCTCCATCCACTTCAAGCGTGAGCTCCGTTTTAGGCGGTGCATAGCCGCTGAGCGTAAGGCTTTTGCCATGGGGCAGCACCATGTTGCTGCCGAATACAGCCTTAAAGCTCAATGCCTGTGCGTGCGCAGAGGCAGCCGTAACCAGTAGGAATGAGAAAAGGGTCGCGATGCTTTTTCCGGGCACTGTGAAGTCTCCCTTAAAATTTCACGTTACATCAAGTGCGTTCGCAGGCCGGCGTATGTGTACACCGCCGGCAGGTTTTTGCAACGGGTGGATCGCAGCATTTCTATTTGCTGGGATACCTATTCCTCCCACTTCGCAAGTACCTCGCCCAAACCAAGCCCGAAGGGCATTCTACCCTCCAGGATGCTCATTTTGGCATCGAGCACTTTGACCGGGCCAAGAAAAGTCAGAGGATCATGGGGACCGTCAAAGAACTGAACCGAAGCCGTCCCCTTTGAATCTTTCGCGCCCTTGGGGGCAACCAGAGGAGCGCCTGATTGAGGTCTATCACAGCCAACGCACACCAACTGGAAGAAAGCCGGAGTCGAGGGGGACGCGTTGGGGATGCGCCGGACCAGCAGCGAAGGTCCCATATCCGGCCATTGGACGTCAGGGGTGGATTCCGATATTTTATATTCGATCTTCATGAGAGGAATGCTTCCCTGATCCCGCATCTTATTGGCCACGATCATCCAGCCCGTTTTAGTTTGGGTCCAGGTTATATCCGCCATCTTTTTGGGCCATCCGTAAACTTCCCGCCCGGCAATAAGACCCATGTCG
>CAZLHW010000013.1:0-3325 GCA_964559085.1 uncultured Acidobacteriota bacterium
GGCTCTGAAAAAAGCCGGGAAGCTTTCCGACATCGTCGTTTATCCGGATGCGCCGCACGGATTCTTCGCCGATGTCCGCGACAGCTATCGCAAGGAAGCGGCACAAGACGGATGGAGGAGACTCCTCGCGTGGTTCAGGAAATACGGAGCGTGACAAATTACGAGTGACGATTTGCGCATTGCCGGCCGAAAAGCCCAATGTCTGTGCTTATCTTCAATTCGTAATTCGTAATTATTATTGGGGTGTCCATGATCGAGTTTCGCGACTATAGCCTGATTACCGACGACGACGTGTACTTGTTCAATGAAGGCTCTCATTTTCGCCTCTATGAAAAACTGGGAGCGCATCGGACAACAATTGCCGGCGAGGAAGGAGTCTTTTTCGCTGTTTGGGCGCCCAATGCGGAGCAGGTTTCCGTAATAGGAGATTTCAATCAGTGGGACGGGACGCGGCACAGCTTGCGCTCCAGGAACGATTCCGGCATATGGGAAGGCTTTTTCACAGGCATCGGCAAGGGGGCTCTCTACAAATTCCGGATCCGGACAAAATTCAATGGTTATGTCGTGGATAAGGCCGATCCGTTTGCTGTTTATGCGCAGGTCCCCCCCGACTCTTCTTCGGTCGTCTGGGATCTGGACTATGCATGGGGGGACCATGCCTGGATGGAATCAAGACATGCGCATAATTCCATGCAGGCGCCGATGGCCATCTACGAAGTGCATCTCGGTTCCTGGCAGCGGGTTCCGGAAGAGAATCATCGGCCGCTGACCTATCGCGAGCTGGCGCCCCGGCTGGCGGATCACGTCAAACGCACCGGATTCACTCATGTCGAGTTTCTCCCGGTGATGGAACATCCTTTCTACGGCTCCTGGGGCTACCAGATAACCGGATTCTTCGCGCCCACCAGCCGGTATGGCACACCGCAGGATTTTATGTACCTGATCGATTACTTGCATCAGATGGGCATCGGCGTCATTCTGGACTGGGTCCCGGCTCACTTTCCCAACGACGAACACGGGCTCACTTTCTTTGACGGGACGCATCTGTACGAACACAAGGATCCGCGGCAGGGCATCCATCCGGACTGGAACACATCCATCTTTAATTATGGCCGGAATGAGATCCGCGCCTTTCTTATAAGCAACGGCCTCTACTGGCTGGACAAATTCCATGCCGATGGAGTGCGCATGGATGCCGTGGCTTCCATGCTTTATCTCGATTATTCGCGTGCTGAAGGAGAATGGATTCCCAATCGGTACGGAGGCAGGGAAAACCTGGAAGCGGTCGATTTCATCCGCCGGTTCAACCTGGAAGCATATCGGGCGCACCCGGGTATCCAGACCATTGCGGAGGAATCCACCGCATGGCCGATGACGACGAAGCCGACTTATGTCGGCGGCCTCGGATTCGGCTACAAATGGGATATGGGGTGGATGCATGACACGCTGAAATATATGAGCCTGGATCCAATCTTTCGAAAGTACCACCATAACGAATTGACATTCCGGTCGCTCTACGCTTTCTCGGAAAATTTCGTTATGCCGCTATCCCACGACGAAGTCGTACACGGCAAGGGAGCCCTTCTGGCAAAAATGCCGGGCGACGACTGGCAGAAGTTTGCAAATATGCGCCTGCTGCTCGGGTATATGTATGCGCAGCCGGGAAAGAAACTCTTGTTCATGGGGGGCGAATTTGGACAATGGAGGGAGTGGAATCACAACAGCAGCCTGGACTGGAATCTGCTGGATTATGAGCGCCATCGGGGCCTTCTCCGATGGACCGAGGATATCAACCGGCTCTACAGGGAGCAGGCGGCGATGCATCTTGATACGGATCCGGCCTGTTTCGAATGGATCGACGGGAGCGACGCCGACAACAGCGTCATCTCTTTTCTGCGAAAAAGCGCGCATCCCAACGGGGAAATTCTCATTGTATGCAATTTCACGCCGGTGCCCCGCCACGGCTACCGCGTCGGCGTACCCGAAGACGGCTACTGGCAGGAACTCCTGAACAGCGACGCGCAGGAGTATTGGGGCAGCGGCATGGGCAATTCGGGAGGCGTGCATGCCGACCCGATATCGTCGCACGGCCGCGCCTATTCACTCAATCTCCTGCTCCCCCCGCTGGCGATCGTCTTTTTCCGGCATGCAGCCTGATCCAATGCCGCGGACCGTCTTTCAAGGGGAGGACAAAACGTGGAAAACTACATATGTATTCACGCTCACTTTTACCAGCCGCCGCGCGAAAATCCCTGGCTTGAGACGATCGAATACCAACAATCCGCCTATCCCTACCATGACTGGAACCAGCGCATTACGGCGGAGTGTTATCAGCCGAACAGCGTCGCGCGGATACTGGACAAAAACGGGCATATCGATCGCATTGTCAATAATTATTCCGGCATCAGCTTCAATTTCGGCCCGACGCTTTTATCCTGGCTTGCGGTTGAGGATCCGGCCACCTACAGCCGCATTCTTGAAGCCGACAAGGAAAGCCGCAAGCGTTTTTCCGGACACGGTTCCGCTATTGCTCAGGCCTACAATCACCCCATTCTCCCGCTGTGCAATCATCGCGATAAAATCACCCAGATTCGATGGGGCATCCGCGATTTTGTATACCGCTTCGGAAGGCAGCCCGAAAGCATGTGGCTCCCGGAAACGGCCGTGGACCTGGAATCGCTCGATCTGATGGCGCAGATGGGGCTTAAATTCGCTATTCTCGCCCCGCATCAGGCAAGACGCATGCGCAAGCGGGGAGAGCGGAACTGGCGCGCTCTCTCAGGCCAGGACATCGACCCGAGCATGCCTTATGAAATCAGCCTCCCTACCGGCCGGCGCATGGCCGTCTTCTTTTACGACGGGCCGATTTCACGCGCAGTCGGATTTGAGAAACTGCTCAGCGACGGAGCCGCCTTCGTCGGCCGCCTGATGAGCGCGTTTTCCCCGGAAAGAAAACGGCCGCAGATCGTGCATATCGCCACCGATGGAGAAACATTCGGCCACCATCACCGCTTCGGCGATATGGCGCTGGCCTATGCGCTGCACTCGATAGAATCCGGATCCGGCGCGCGCCTGACAAATTACGGAGAATATCTGGAGAAGCATCCGCCCGACCATCTGGTGGAAATCTGGGAAAACAGCTCCTGGAGCTGCTCCCACGGCATCGGCCGCTGGAAAGAAGACTGCGGCTGCAGCACCGGCGCACACCCCGGATGGCAGCAGAAGTGGCGCACGCCGCTGCGCGAAGCCCTCGACTGGCTTCGGGATCACCTTGAGAATCTGTTTGAAGACGACGCCGTCTCGCTTGTCAAGGATCCATGGGCCG
>CAZLHW010000013.1:3335-15169 GCA_964559085.1 uncultured Acidobacteriota bacterium
TTGCCGGACACAGAACGCGCGCGCTGAACGCCGACGAGCGTTCCCGGATTTTGAAGCTGATGGAGCTGCAGCGTCACGCTCTCCTGATGTACACGAGCTGCGGCTGGTTCTACGATGATATTTCCGGGATTGAAACGATTCAGATCCTGCAATACGCCGGACGCGCCATCCAACTGGGAGAAGAATTGTTCGGCCGAGACAACATCGAAACCGACTTTTTAGCCCTATTGCAAAATGCGGCCAGCAATGATCCCCAAATCGGGAACGGCCGGGATCTCTATATGAAATTTGTAAGGCCGGCAAGGATAGACGGGCACAAGGCCGTTGGACATTATGCTGTCAGCTCCCTGTTTCAGGACTACCCGGAGCAATCGGAACTCTATGCCTATATTGTCGACCGCGAATATTCAAGAATGTGCACGAGCGGCTTGAGCCGGCTCGCGGTCGGACGATGCCGGATAAAGTCGAAAATGACGGAGGATTCCTTGCATGTCGAATACGCTGTGGTGCAGCTCGGAGACCACAACATCAGCGGCGGCGTCCGCGACTGCAACGACCGGCCTTCCGCACAGGAGTCGTTTCGCGAAATGGTCCGCGCTTTCGAAAAGGGAGACCTGCCCACCGTCTTTCGGATCCTCGACGAAGACTTCAGCCAGTCGGCGTTTTCCCTGGGTTCGCTTTTCAAGGATGAACAGCGCAGAGTTCTCGATATCCTCCTCAAGGCGGCGAACGCGGATCTGGAAGATTTGAACCGCCAGGCCTTCGAACGCACGGCCCCTCTGATGCGCTTTCTTACAGACATGGAGCTGACGCCCCCCTCCTCGTTCCGGAACATCGCCGCCTCCGTCCTGAACACACAATTGCTGCACGCCTTGGAATCCGAAAGATTCCAAACGGACCAGATTGCGGAGCTGCTTGAATCCGCGGCATTCTGGCGGGTGGAACTGGACAAGGAGGGCCTGGAGTTCGCACTGCGCCGGAAGATTGAAACCCTGGCACAGAAATCGCGCGAGAATCCCGGAGACCTGGCGGCGCTGAACAGCTTTTCGGCTGCGGTTCAATTAGCGTCCAGGTTTCCGTTCACAGTAAATTTGTATCGGACTCAAAATACCTATTACGAGATCCTCAGCAACTCCTATCCCGGGCTCAAGGCAGCAGCCGCTAAGGGGGACAAGGGCGCCAAAGCCTGGATCGAAGCGTTCCGGGAGCTGGGGGCCAAGCTCTCTGTAAGGGTGGAGTGAATAATTCGAGATTAAAAAATAAGAGCAAAAACAGACGGACTGTTATTCCATCTCGAACCTCGAATCGGTAATCGTTATGCGACGATGGCTGTTTCCCTTTTCCGCAATTGTTGGGCAGGACGCGCTGAAGACGGCGCTGCTATTGAATGCCGTGGATCCTTCGATTGGCGGAGTATTGATCCAGGGGCAGAAAGGGACAGGCAAATCCACAGCGGCAAGAGCCCTGGCGCAGCTTTTGCCGGACATTGAAGTGATTGAAGACAGTCCATTCAACGCAGCTCCAGGCGATCCGGGCAGCCCGGAAGGATTTGAGTTTTCAGGAAAGACGGTCTTGCGGCCTATGCCGTTCGTCGAGCTTCCGCTCAACGCGACAGAGGATCGGCTGGTCGGGAGTCTGCATATTGAGAGGGCCATACAGGCAGGAGAGCGCCGGTTTGAGCCGGGACTCCTTGCTGCCGCCAATCGGGGCATCCTTTATGTGGATGAAGTCAATCTGCTGCCGGATCATCTCGTGGATATGCTTTTGGATTCGGCGGCCTCGGGAATCAATGTCATTGAACGGGAAGGCGTTTCCTTTACACATCCTGCGCGTTTCATCCTGATCGGCACCATGAATCCGGAAGAGGGCGTCATACGTCCGCTGGTCCTGGACCGGTTTGGATTGTGCGTGGCAATACGGTGAGTCGAGGATATTCCGATGCGGAAGGCCATTGTCCAGCGGCACATGGACTTTGCGCGCAATCCGGAGGAATTTTTAAGCCAATGGGCGGCTGCGGAAGACGCGATCGCGCAGCAGATCGTTTACGCCCGGACGCACCTGGACTCGCTGGAAATCCCCGACAACTTGATGACGGCCATAGTCCGACTGACGCGCGACCTCGACTTGCAGGGTCATCGGGCCGACATTACCATTGTGAAAACCGCCCGCGCCCACGCAGCCCTGATGGAGAGGAGCCGGATAGAAAAGACGGATGTCGCGGAAGCTGCTTTGCTCGCTATCCCCCACCGCTTGAAATCCTCGCCGCTGGAACGATCGGATACGTTGCGCGATAAAATCTTGCAAGCCCTGGGAAAAGTTCTGGAGCCTGAACTCGACGTAAAAAAAAACCCCTTGAGCCGGTAGACTTCAGCCTTGAAGAGATGGCGGAAAGCATGCAAGTACCGGGCAGCATGGCGGCGGGCAGCGTTTTATTTTCTTTTCTTGGGGAAAAACACGCCGAGGTCGTTTTCGAGCCCGATGAAGCGACGGCGACGGCAGATATTCCTGTCGAGGACCTTCTGGCCGGGAGCGGGCGGAGGAAGCAGCGATCCGCAGTGGACGCCGGCGGGCCGGCCGGACGCTATCAGCGCGCGGACCGCATTCGCCCGGGAGAACGGGGCTTCTCGATTGCGATCGATGCCACCCTGCGGCAGGCCGCGGCGCGATCCGGGCGCGGCGCGGAAGGGCGCTTCGCTGTTACACGGGATGATCTTCGAAAGAAACTGCGGAGCCGGATCTCCAACAATTTGATTGTTTTTGTAGTCGACGCCTCCGGATCCATGGGGAGAGGTCCACAAACCCCAATGAAGGCTGCCAAAGGAGCGGTTCTGGCAATTGCTCGCAAGGCGTATCCGAACAAGAGCAAAGTCGCACTGATTGCCTTCGGAGGGCCGACCGCGTCCCTGATTCTGCCGCCGACATTGAGCTTTGCGCGGGCTGAGTCCGCGCTGAGGCAGCTTCCGGCCGGCGGCGCTACGCCCTTCGCCGACAGCTTGATGCAGGCATGGCGCCTCATCCGGTCTGAACGGCTGAAAGATCCCGGCATCCGACCGGCTCTGGTAGTAATCTCGGACGGAGAAGCGAATGTGCCGCTCGTTGCAGGAGCGGAGCCGCTGGAAGAACTGGAAGCTTTGGCGGGTAAAATTGCCCATGATCGGATTCCGGCGATATTTATAGATGTAGCGGCGCCGGGGAAAGGGAGCGCCGCAATGCAGCGCATTGCGGCAAAGATGCAGGCCTCCTGCCTTCCGATGAGCCAGCTGTCCCCTTCCTCCATTCTGCAGGCCGCGCTGGCAAAGGAAAATTCCCGAATCCCGTAAAACCATACGGAAGCAATAACATAAAGGCTTTATGGGGAAGAAAACTGTAAAAATATTTCACAATCGGCAAATTTGCCCTATGCTCTTTTATTTCAGCAATTAGGATTATTATCCCTCAAAATTTCTCCAAACTGTAAACCCGGCCGACATTCAAGAGATGAACAACACAAGTGAATAAAGCAAATAATCAAGGCCGTGATCCCTTGTATCAGGTTGAAATAATTTAACTTATCAAAAAATATGTACTGCCATTGAGCATACCGAGGTTCATTGGACTCAATATTGCTTATTGATAGACGAGCCATGTGATTCTTAATGGAGCGCAAACATGAAAAAGCTTGTTTTTTGCATGATTCTCTCAAGCCTTCTGTTGATTTCATCTGTAGCTTTCTCTTACCCCTTTACTGCGACTATTGATGATAATGATTATGATGGGAGCGAAAATGCCTTTTGGGGAGGAGAAGTTGTAGGCCCCCAGAAAAACAACTATCTCAATAAGGATGTTATCGGAGAAGGCTTTGGCGTCGACCAAATGATAATAACCAAATTGGGGGACCATGACTGGACCGTGGTTCTTTCAGGACCTTATTTCGATAATTATCAAAAAAATAATCATCTTGCGAATCAATTTCCTCCTGGTGATCTATACATAAATTCTAAAGGTTGGAGTGCCAGCGGCGTTGCGCCACACTATGCGGGAGACACTTTCTCACTTTCAGAGGGATGGGATTATGTGGTAACCAATGGTTCATCCGGTTGGGGACTTTACACTCTTACAGATTCCTATCTGGATACCTGGGCGCCGAATAACACGCAATATACTTACCGGGATAACCAGGCATGGATGGGTGGTGCCGGCGAAAAAATCGGCTCAGCAACATATAATCTGTCAAATTATGCATCTGGGAATACACTAACCTTTACCTTTAACACGGGGAGCTACAACTGGACCGATACAGTGGGATTTCATTGGACTATGAAGTGTGGCAACGATGTGTTGGAAGGCACGATCTCAACTCCGGCACCGCCCCAAGTCCCCGAACCCAGCACGCTATTGCTTCTTGGTCTTGGGCTGACCGGTGTAGCCGTTTATAAAAAGTTCAGAAGCTAGTATCGACCGACTTCTTTCGATAGAAGCAGGATCGCAGGTTGATCCTGCTTTTTTTTGCCTGAAGGAAAACGTGGACACCCATCGTTTCTCGGAATCGCTATCGGGTGCGACTCCGATGGCGACCCCGAACCCAGGAAAAAACGATGGGTGTTCACGTTTTTTGGGGAAGAAGGCTGCCAAATCTGCCGATAATCCTTTTCTGGTATTCCGCTCTGAGGAATTCTGTTTCATTTTTTCGTCTTTGGTCTTGAAATCGGCTTGGAATAGGCTAAGAATTAGAGTTCTTGTAGAAGCCTGATTCAGGTTTCAAACAGGAGGTTTGTAGTAAGGCAGTAGCAGTACTCGGGTGTTGTAGAAATACTTTGTTCCAATATGACACGGCGATCGGCAACAAGGGCTGCTTCTCGCTCTCCGTGGGCGGTGGGGAACCTATTCTTCTCCCTTCCGGGTTCCTGCCTGAGCAGATTGGGACTGGTTTCACTCATAAAGCTTTGAGGCATCCGTCTGCGGCTTCTCGCGCGCAGGCATCGTCCGGATAGCGCTGTCGCGAAGCCCGGGGCCTCTGCAACTACCCGGCATTTCTCTCTTCCGGAAAGGAGGAGAGGAAGAAGGGTAAACTCTCTACTTTTAAGGGAAAAACCGGATATGCCCAAAATAATAGACATTACCGAACTGATTCTCCGCGATGCGCACCAGAGCGTCATGGCCACGCGCATGGCGACGGAAGATATGGCCCCCGCGTGCGAGGATATCGACAAGGCGGGTTTCTGGTCCGTTGAATGCTGGGGAGGCGCGACGTTCGACTCCTGCATCCGGTTCCTCAACGAGGATCCGTGGGAACGGCTGCGCACCTTCCGCAAGCTCATGCCCAATACGCGGCTGCAGATGCTGCTGCGCGGGCAGAACCTGCTCGGCTATCGCCACTATGAAGATACCGTAGTGGATCGCTTTGTAGAGAAGGCGGCGGAAAACGGCATCGATGTGTTCCGCATTTTCGACGCGCTGAACGACATCCGCAACCTGCAGCGAGCCATCGCCGCCGTTAAAAAGGCGGGCAAACACGCACAAGGCGCCATTTCTTACACCATCAGTCCGCTGCACACCATTAAGGGATTTGTGGAGCATGCACAGAAGCTGGTCGAAGCCGGGTGCGATTCCATCTGCATCAAAGACATGGCCGCGCTCCTCAAGCCTCAACCGGCTTACGACCTTGTCAAGGGCATCAAAGAAGCCTGCGGACAGGATGTGCGCGTTCAGGTCCACGTGCAGGCCACTACCGGCGTCACCATGGTCAGCCTCATGAAGTCCATTGAGGCCGGAGCGGACGGCGTCGACACCGCCATCAGCGCGCTCAGCCTGGGTCCGGGGCACAACCCGACGGAAAGCCTTGTGGAAATGCTTGAAGGCACAGGCTTTGACACAAAGATTGACAAGAAGCGCCTTCTTAAGATCAAGAAGCATTTCCAGAAAGTCGCCCCTCGTTACAAGGAGTTCATTTCCAATATAACGGGCGTCGAAACGGAGATCTTTGAAAGCCAGATTCCCGGCGGCATGCTCTCCAACATGGAAAGCCAGTTGAAGCAGCAAAAGGCGGACGACAAGACCGATGAGGTGATGGCGGAAGTACCGCGGGTCCGAAAGGATGCAGGCTTCCCGCCGCTGGTCACGCCGACCAGCCAGATCGTGGGGTCGCAGGCGGTCTTCAATGTGCTGATGGGCAAGTACAAGGTCCTAACCGGCGAATTCGCAGACCTGATGCTGGGCTATTATGGCGAAACCATCGGGCCGCGCAATCCGGAAGTCGTTGAGATTGCGGCAAAACAAACCGGCAAGCCTCCGATCACGTGCCGACCGGCCGACCTTTTGAAGCCGGAGTGGCAGGATCTGAGGGAAGCCGCGCTGGCATTGCCCGGCTGCAATGGCTCGGATGAAGACGTCCTCACCTTTGCCATGTTCCCCCAGGTGGCGCCGAAATTCTTTTCCACACGCGACGAGGGTCCGAAGAACCTGGGGAAGGACCCCAGCGCGCAACCTGCAGCGTCCCCGACACAGGGCGCAGCGCAGGACAGCGGCAAGGGCCCCGTGCGTACAACCATAACCTACGACGTGAAACTGAACGAAAAGACGCACAGGGTCACGGTTTCGCCGGCATAAATGCGAGGGGAGTCACACACTATGGCTATTCGTACAATGCAGGAAAAAATTGAAGAATTGCGAAAACGGCGCAAGGAAACCATGCTGGGCGGGGGCGCCGACAAGCTCGAAAAACAGCATAAAGAAGGCAAACTGACTGCGCGCGAACGCATCGACCTTATGGTCGATCCGGGCAGCTTTGAAGAGTCCGGCTTATTTGCCGAACACCGCGCCGTATTGTTTGGCATGGCGGGAAAGAAGTTCCCCGCCGACGGCGTCGTTACGGGCGCCGCCTCCATTCAAGGCCGCCTCGTGCATCTTGCCAGCCAGGATTTCAGTGTGGCCGGCGGATCCGCAGGAGAGGTCCATTCCATCAAGGTAGCGGAAATAATGGAGCAGTCTCTAAAAACCGGCTCGCCCTTTATCTTTATCAATGATTCCGGCGGAGCACGCGTTCAGGAGGGCATTGATTCCCTTTCCGCATACGGCAAAGTCTTTTATACAAACGTCATGCTTTCCGGCGCCGTGCCTCAGATTTCACTGATCTGCGGCCCTTGCGCAGGGGGCGCGGCCTACAGTCCCGCCCTGACAGACTTCATCATCCAGACCCGCCAGGCCCAGATGTTTATAACCGGCCCCTCCGTGATCAAAAGCGTCACGGGCGAAAGCGTAACCGCCGAACAGCTGGGCGGGCCGGAAGCGCATATGACCCATTCCGGTGTGATTCACTTTATTGCGGACGATGACAATCACGCAATCGCACTCTGCCAGAAGCTCCTCAGCTTCCTTCCCTCCAACAACTTGGAAGATCCGCCCCAAGTGGAGCCCGATCAAAATTTTGAACCGAATGCGGAGCTCGAATCGATTGTGCCCACAGACACCAAGAAGGGCTACGATGTGCGCGATGTGATCACCCGGGTCATCGATTTCGGAGATTTTCTGGAAGTACAGGCCGGATGGGCCATGAATATCGTCGTCGGATTTGCCCGCATCAACGGCCGCTCCGTCGGCATCATCGCCAACCAGCCGTCCGTACAGGCCGGCGTGCTGGACATCAACTCCTCGGACAAAGCCTCGCGCTTCATCCGATTCTGCAACGCTTTCAATGTTCCGCTGCTCACCTTCGTGGACGTGCCGGGCTTTTTGCCGGGCGTGCAGCAGGAATACGGCGGCATCATCCGCCATGGCGCGAAAATGTTGTTCGCCTATTCCGCCGCAACCGTACCGAAGATCACCATCATTCTGCGCAAGAGTTACGGCGGAGCCTACCTGGCGATGTGCGGCAAGGACCTCGGCGCAGACCGGGTCTATGCATGGCCTACGGCGGAAGTTGCCGTAATGGGCGCCGAGGGGGCCGCCGAGATCGTATTCCGCAAGGAGATACAGGAAGCGCAGAACAAAGCGGCCAAGCGCAAGGAATTGATCGAGAAATACCGCGAAGCATTTTCCAATCCCTATGTGGCGGCGGGACGCCGGCTGGTGGATTCCATCATTGAGCCCTCCATGACCCGGAAGCATATCGCGCAGGCGCTGGAATATGTCCATACCAAACGCGAACTGAGACCGGCCAAAAAGCATGGCCTGATTCCGCTATAGAACCGAGGAGACCCCATGGCAAAGACGACTATGAAGGATCTGGCGGAAATCTTGGAGCGCGTTCAGGCCCAACTCCAGGCGCTCTCCGCCCGCGTGGAGAAGTTGGAAGCCGCCGGGCTTCCACAGAGTTCCGTTGAAGCGCCGGTGCAGGCCGCAGCGACGCCCGCGGAACCGCCGGCGCCTGAAAAAGCGGAGATTTCGGAAGAAGAACTGGTCGCTATGTCCGCCGCGATCGCGGCTTATCTGGGAGTGCGCGTACGCATTAAGCAGATTCGATTGCTCAGCTCGCATGCCTGGGCACAGCAGGGGCGTGTCTCTATTCAGGCGTCCCACAAATTTCGCAACTAGGAGGCGCCATGAAGTTGAATATCACTCTGGATGGGAAAAAATACGAAGTGGATGTTGAAGCAGTAGAACCGGCTGCGCCGCAGCCGATGATGCGGGGGATTCCGGTGGGACCCTCGGCTGTGCGTCTTCCTGCAGCACCGGCGCCGGCGCCGGCTGCAGCGGACGACAGGGCTGTCGAAGAAGCGAGACTCTGCCCCCGCCCGGTCGCCGGCAAAGAGCTCCGGGTTTCACGGCAGGTTCGGGAGAGCCGTCAGACCGGCGATGTATTGCTGGTGCTGGAGGCAATGAAGATGGAAACCAATATTACGGCACCCGCTCCCGGGAAGATCGCCGCCATCGCCGTCAAAGAGGGCGACAGCGTTCAATCCGGCCAGGTGGTAGTGGAGTTTGAATGATGAATGCACAATTAGAGCAGATTCCCGGATTCCTGTTTTTCGATCACATAGCCGTTTCGGTCAAACCCGGCGAGCTGGAAGCGCAGGTGAACGCCTACAAGGCGATGGGCTTCAAGGAAATGCACCGCGAAGAAATACTGGGCACCGACCAGGTACGCGAAGTACTCCTGCAGGTAGGCAACGGCCCGAACCTGATTCAGCTCATCGAGCCCTTGAACGCAGAATCGCCGGTGTCCAAGCAGATCGAGAAGAACGGCGGACGCGGCGGCATCGTTCATGTGGCGCTGCGCGTTGCGGACATTCAGAAAGCGTTCGATTACCTGAAAGAAAACGGCTTCAAACTGGTGGAAAAGGCTCCGCGCAAAGGTTCGCGCGGCACCACGGTCTTTTTCATTCATCCCAAAGCAACGGAGGCGGCCTCTTTCGGGTACCTGATTGAAGTCGTGCAGGAGGGCGTTCATCATGCCTGATCCCCCACCCGGTCCCGATGTTTTAACCCTGAGCCAAGAGTTCCCCCCGGTCCCGACATCCGCCTGGGAAGCCGCGATCGCCAAAGACCTCAAAGGCGCCGACTATGACAAGAAGCTCGTATGGCGCACCGAAGAAGGCTTGTCCGTACGGCCGTATTATCGCCGGGAAAATCTGGCCGGGCTGGAAAACCAGCTCAGCATGAGACGCACCCGGCGCGGCTGGGAAATCGTCGCCGACGCCGAACCGCCCGAAGAAGCAATTCGCGGCGATCTGCTGCATGAAGCCGGCGCGCACAGTATCCAGGAATTGGGTTTTGCCATTGCCATGGGAGTCGAGCGCCTGGCGGAACTAACGCGGGAAAAGTCCGTCGAGGACGCCGCAAAGGAAATCGAATTCGTCCTGGCTGTCGGACCGAGCTACTTTATTGAAATAGCCAAGCTGCGAGCCGCGCGCCTTCTGTGGGCACAGGCCGTGGCGGCTTTCAATCCGAAAAGCCCCGATGCCTGCACCATGCGTCTGCATGTGCGCACACCGCGCCGCAACAAGAGCCTGTTCGACCCGCACACAAACCTTCTGCGGGCCGCGACGGAAGCGCTCTCCGCCGTCATCGGCGGCTGCGACAAGCTGACGATCGAAGCTTTCGGATTTGAAAAGCACCTGGCCGTCAACATCCAGCGTATCCTGCAGGAGGAATCCCACCTGGACGCCGTTGCCGATCCGGCCGGCGGCTCCTATTACATCGAGACGCTCACCGATTCAATCGCAAAGGAAGCGTGGAAGCTGTTCCAGCAGGTTGAGGCGGAGGGGGGGTATTCCAAAGCGCTGGCTTCCGGCTCGATTGCAAAGGCTCTGGAAGCGTCACGCGCCGCACGCGACAAGGCCCTCTCGAGCCGGCGCCGCTCCATGGTCGGCGTAAACAATTATCCCAATCTGATGGAAAAGGATCCTTCCAGCGAAAACATTCCGGCGGCGCTGAAAAGCCCGCTGCCGAATTATCGCGTCGCCGAGCCGTTCGAAAAAATCCGGCGGCGCACGATCGCTCACGCGGCCGCAACAGGACGCTATCCAAAGGTTCTTTTGTTGACGCGCGGCGATGTGAAGATGAAAGGGGCGCGATCCAATTTCTGCTTGAACTTTTTCGGCTGCGGCGCTTTTGACATGGTTGTGTCGGAGGAGTTCAAGGACACGGATGCAGACCTGATCATCCTGTGCAGCTCCGACCCGGAATACGTCGCGTTCGCCCGGGATGTTTGCCCCAAAGTGAAAGTCCCGGTGCTCGTGGCCGGGAACCCGAAAGATCATATTGAAGAACTGAAAGCAGCCGGCGTGCAGGGATTCGTCCACGTGCTCAGCGACGCGGTTCAGACCCTGACGGAATGGCAGAATAAACTTGGAATGAGGAGCGGGCAATGAAACCAGACTTTACCAAGATCGACTACAAGCTGCGCCCGCAGGCTGTTTCCACAGCAGCGGAAACAGCGGAGTGGATGACGGCAGAAGGCATCCCCGTCAAATCGATGTACACGAGTGAAGATCTGCGCGGCATGGCGCATCTGGACTATGCGGCGGGTCTTCCGCCGTTCCTGCGCGGCCCGTATTCCACCATGTACTGCATGCAGCCCTGGACGATCCGGCAATACGCAGGATTCTCCACGGCCGAGGAATCCAACGCCTTCTATCGCCGGAATCTTGCAGCCGGGCAGAAAGGGCTCTCGGTCGCTTTCGACCTGGCGACGCATCGCGGTTACGACTCGGATAACGAGCGCGTGATCGGCGATGTCGGCAAGGCCGGCGTGGCGATCTGTTCCGTGGAAGACATGAAGATACTGTTCGACCAGATACCGCTCGGGCAGATGTCGGTGTCGATGACCATGAACGGCGCGGTGCTTCCGATTATGGCCTTCTATATCGTCGCAGCCCAGGAACAGGGAGTGAGCACGCAGGAGCTGAACGGCACGATTCAGAACGACATTCTGAAGGAATTCATGGTGCGCAACACTTATATTTATCCGCCGCTGCCGTCAATGCGCATCATCGGAGACATTTTCCGCTATTGCTCGACTCACATGCCGAAATTCAATTGCATTTCAATCAGCGGCTATCATATCCAGGAGGCGGGCGGCACCGCCGACATTGAGCTCGGCTACACGCTGGCGGACGGGCTCGAATACATCCGCACGGGCATTCAGGCCGGGCTGGACATCGACAGCTTCGCACCCCGGCTGAGCTTCTTCTGGGGCATCGGCATGAATCACTTCATGGAAATCGCCAAGATGCGGGCGGCCCGCGTTCTTTGGGCAAAAATCATCAAGGGATTCAACCCGAAAAACCCGAAATCCATGGCCCTGCGCACCCACTCGCAGACTTCCGGCTGGAGCCTTTCGGCGCAGGATGTATTCAACAACGTGACGCGCACCTGCGTCGACGCCCTCGCGGCCGTGCTCGGCCACCCTCAGGCGC
>CAZLHW010000013.1:15179-19601 GCA_964559085.1 uncultured Acidobacteriota bacterium
GTCGGATTTTTCCGCCCGGATCGCGCGCAACACCCAGATTTTCCTGCAGGAAGAGACCGACGTCACGAAGTCGGTAGATCCCTGGGCCGGCAGCTACTATGTGGAATATCTCACCCATGAGCTGATGCATAAAGCATGGCACCACATCCAGGAAATCGAAGGGTTGGGAGGCATGGCCAAAGCCATCGAGACCGGCATTCCCAAGATGCGTATCGAAGAGGCGGCCGCGCGCAGACAGGCATTGATTGATTCGGGACGCGAAACCATCGTTGGCGTCAACAAGTACCGGCTCGCCGAAGAAAAACCGCTTGATGTTCTGGTAGTGGACAATAAGGCCGTGCGCGAATCGCAGATCCGCAGGCTGGCAGAGACCCGGGCCGCCCGCAACCAGGCCGCCGTGGACGCGGCTCTGGCGGCGCTGACGAAGTGCGCGGAGACCGGAGACGGCAACCTGCTCGAACTCTCCGTCGAGGCGGCCCGCCTGCGGGCCACCCTCGGCGAAATTTCTTACGCGCTCGAAAAGGTCTACGGAAGGTACCAGGCGGTGAATCGCACCATTTCGGGTGTCTATTCCTCGGAAAGCCAGGAGAACCCGGAATTTCAGAAAGCGCGTGCCATGGCCGAGGAATTCGCCAAAGCCGAAGGCCGCCGTCCGCGCATCTTGATCGCGAAGATGGGACAGGACGGCCACGACCGCGGCGCAAAAGTGATCGCTACGGCGCTCGCCGACCTCGGATTCGATGTCGATGTGGGACCATTGTTTCAGACTCCGCGCGAAGCGGCCCGCATGGCGATTGAAAACGACGTCCATGTGCTCGGCGTATCGAGCCTCGCGGGCGGACATTCCACGCTGGTGCCGGAAGTCATCTCCGAGCTGAAGAAGCTCGGCCGCGAAGACATCCTTGTATTCGTCGGCGGCGTTATTCCGCCGCAGGCGTACGAGGAATTGTTCCAAGCGGGCGCAGTGGACGTGTTTGGCCCCGGATCCGTAATCCCGATCTGCGCGCAGAAAATTCTGGCGGCGCTGTCCAAACACCTTCATATATAATCGCGTCATCCATAGACACGGCCGCGAATCCTGCAAAAGCGGATTTGCGGGATTCGCGGCCGTAAACTCTTTTCCTGAAAGCGCCGTGATCCGACAAAGACGAAGGATGCCGCTGGATCGGTATGTGGAAGGCGTCCTGAGCGGGGACCGCATGATCCTGGCTCGCGCCATTACAGTAATTGAAAGCGATCTTGCCAGCGACGGAGAACTCGCCGCTGCGATTCTCGAAAAGCTGCTCCCGCATTCGGGCAGGTCCCGCCGCGTCGGCATCACGGGCGTCCCCGGCGTGGGCAAAAGCACCTTTATCGATGCGCTCGGCATGCATCTGATTCACGACCGCGGCGAAAATGTCGCGGTGCTGAGCGTCGACCCTTCCAGCCCCATATCCGGCGGCAGCATCCTCGGCGACAAGACCCGCATGGAACGCCTTGCCGTCGACGAGCGCGCCTTTATCCGGCCCTCCCCTTCGCGCGGGCATCTGGGCGGAGTTGCGAGGAGAACGCGCGAAACTATCCTGCTGTGCGAGGCCGCCGGCTATCAGAATATCCTGGTGGAAACCGTCGGCGTCGGCCAGTCGGAAACCGCCGTGCGCTCCATGACCTACTTCTTTCTATTGCTGATGCGGGCGGGAGCGGGCGACGAGCTGCAGGGGATGAAGCGCGGCATCATTGAAATGCTTGACGGCATGGCTATCACCAAAGCCGACGGCGACAATAAACCGAAAGCGGAACGCGCCCGCATCGAATATTCCCATGCGCTGCATCTCTTCCCCGCATCCGCAGACGGGTGGACGCCTCCGGTTCTTACTTGCTCTTCGCTCACCGGGGAAGGAATCGCCGACGTTTGGCAAATGGTACTCGACCATCGGCAATTATTGTCCGGGAACGGATTCCTTGAAAAACGGAGAAGCCGGCAGGCGCTGGAATGGATGAATGAACTGGTAATGCTGGGACAGGAGGAATCCTTCCGGACGGACAAGGCGGTGGCATCCAGACATCCCCAGCTCCGCGAAGAAGTTCGGCTGGGGCGTGTAACCCCCTTCGCCGCCAGCCGCGAATTGCTCAATCTGTTCCGCTCCCGTTAGAAGGATTTCCGGAGGGTTCCAGAGCCCTGTTTTTGGCTTATAACATGAAGATTTAGCCTGCGAGACGGGCTGGAAATGTGGTAAATATTTACGGGCGACGGATCAGCCATAGGACTCAAGTTCCGTATATGATACGCGAGGAGGCAGCTGCCTTTGCCCTTGACCTCGGCGCCTATTACTGAATGCACTCATAATGGAATGCCGGAGAGGCCGCGCAGCGGGCCGGCGGCATGCGATAGAAAATTTTAAAAGCAAGGGAGAACTTCCATGATTGAAACCGAAATGGCCGATGCTTCGAAAGCCGGCGGGTCCAAAGTCATCACTGCCGAAGAGGCAGCCGCTCTCATTCAGGACGGCGTCACCATCAGCTCGCCTATCATGGGTTTGGCCGGCTGGCCCGAGGAAATCGGGCGGGCGATTGCCAAACGTTATGAGGAAACGGGGCATCCGAAGGAACTTACTCTGGTCTGCGGATCAGCGATGGGAAATCATAAAGATAAGGGTCCCCATGTAATCGGTTTGGAAGGGTTGGTGACAAAGTTCATAGGCGCCCACACCCACGGGTCTCCGAACATCGGCGCACTTATTCAGAATAACAAGATGCTCGCCTACTGCTTTCCGCAGGGCGTGGTGGTTCATATGTACCGGGAAATCGCCGCAAAACGATTCGGGGTCCTGACAAAGATCGGCCTCGGGACCTTTGTGGATCCCCGTATTGAAGGCGGGAAAATGAACGCGCTGACCCGGCAGGCGCCCGACCTCAATGAAGTGGTAACCTTCAACGGAGAAGAGTACCTCTGGTTCAAACCCTTCCCGATTCATGTCGGCCTGATTCGTGGGACCAAGGCGGATGAGCGCGGCAACATCTCAATGGACAAAGAGGGCGCATTTCTGGAAGCCCTGCCGGTTGCCCAGGCCGCGAAAAATTCCGGCGGCATCGTCATCGCCCAGGTGGAGTACATCGCCAAGGCCGGAACCCTGCACGCAAAGTCCATCCAGGTCCCCGGAGTGCTCGTCGATTACGTCGTGGTCGCCAAAAACCCTCAGGAGTTCCACATGCAGAGCGAAGGCGTCTACTACCAGCCCGCTTTCAGCGGAGACGTCGTCATGCCGCTCGGCGCGCTTCCCAAACTTCCGTTCGATGAAAGGCTTTTCATTCTGCGCCGCGCATCGATGGAGCTTCAGGAAAAATCCGTAGTGAATCTCGGCATCGGGATCCCCGACAGACTCGCAACCGTCGCCGGACATGAAGGGGTCAGCGATATGATGACGCTCACCACTGAAGCCGGAGCCGTCGGCGGCGTTCCTGCAGGCTGGCCGAATTTCGGCATGACCTATAACCCGGAAGCCTTCGTCATGCACCCGAATATGTTCGATTGGTACGACGGCGGCGGCATTGACCAGACTTTCCTGGGAATGGGCGAAGTGGACAGGTTCGGCAACGTGAACGTAAGCAAATTTAACGGCAGGCCCATCGGCTGCCGCGGTAACATCAACAACACCACGACTACAAAGAGAGGAGCGTGTTGCGGCACCATCACCACCGGCGCGATGAAGGTCACGGCGCAAAACGGAAAGGTAAAAATACTCCAGGAAGGAAACCACAGGAAATTCGTCGAGAACGTTGAACAGATTACGTTCAGCGGAAAGTATGCCGCCAAGAACAACAAGCCCATCCTCTATATCACGGAGCGGGCTGTTTTCAAATTGCTCAACGGAGAAGTAACACTGATCGAAATCGCCCCCGGCATCGATCTGGAAAAAGACATTCTGGCCCATATGGCTTTCAAACCCGCCATTTCGCCGGACCTCAAGCAGATGCCGGAAGAGATCTTTTATCCGGAATGGGGCAAGTTGAAACAGCACATCCTGGCAAAGAGAGAACAAAAATCTTAATTCGAGTCCCTGAAGGATTCGAACAAGCCAAACGGAAAGCGGCACTCCCGGGGATCCATTTGCCGGACTGCCGCTTTTTAACTTTGTTGCCAGACTCGAAATTCGGGCCTCGGCTTTCAGCACAAACCGGTCCAATCAGGTTCGGGATTCGAGATTTTGAACCCGCGCGGCGAAGAGGAGAAGTCCGGCGGTCATAAACAAGGCGGCGGCATAGAAGACCGATTCCAGCCCAAACCGATCTGCGAGGCCGCCGAGGATGATGGGCCCGACACCATTGCCTATTTGCATCGCCAGCATGAACAGCGTCATGCTGGCGCCCATCCCGTACGTGCGGCCCTCATGCACCGTGTAGGAAGTGGCGGGCGGGATCAGAGAGTTCTGGGCCAGTGGAAGA
>CAZLHW010000014.1:0-2490 GCA_964559085.1 uncultured Acidobacteriota bacterium
CAACAATTTAAAGAATCTGGATGTCGAATTTCCTCTTGGATTGTTTATCTGTGTGACCGGGGTTTCCGGCGCCGGCAAAAGTTCTCTGGTCGAGGATATTCTTTATAAAGCACTTTCCCGCAAGCTGCATCGCGCGCTGACAAATCCGGGTGCATACGGCGAAATACTGGGTATTGAGCATCTGGATAAGGTGATTGAAATCGACCAATCCCCGATAGGGAGAACTCCCCGCTCAAATCCGGCAACGTACACCGGATTGTTTTCTCCGCTGCGAGATTTGTTCGCCATGCTTCCCGAGTCCCGCGTTCGAGGCTATAAAGCCGGCCGGTTCAGCTTTAATGTTAAGGGAGGAAGGTGTGAAGACTGCCAGGGGGATGGACTGCGGCGCATTGAAATGAGTTTCCTTCCGGATGTGCACGTCCTGTGCGAAACCTGCCAGGGGAAGCGCTACAACCGCGAGACTCTTGACGTGAAGTATAAGGGCTATTCCATCGCCGATTTGCTTGAGATGAACATCAGCGACGCCGCCGTCCTGATGGAAAACATTCCTGCGATTGCGCAGAAGCTGCAGACCCTGAATGATGTCGGGCTTGGATACGTTCAGCTGGGGCAGTCGTCCACAACGCTGTCGGGCGGTGAAGCGCAGAGAGTCAAGCTAGCCAAGGAGTTGAGCCGTCGAGCGACGGGACGCACGCTTTATATATTGGATGAACCCACCACGGGCCTGCATTTCCATGATGTCAAAAAGCTGCTCGATATCCTGAACAGCCTTGTAAACCTGGGCAACTCGGTTGTGGTTATTGAGCACAACCTGGACGTAATCAAAATGGCCGACCGGATTATCGACCTGGGTCCCGAAGGCGGAGATCGCGGCGGCAGAATCGTGGCCGAAGGTACGCCGGAAGAGGTAAGCCAGGTGCAGGAGTCCGCAACCGGCCAGGCTCTGCGGCACGTCCTTTAGTCGTCGGTCGCCCGTCGGCGGCAAAGCTTTGATTCATGGGAATTGGAAGTTCGGACGGCGCCACTCTCCACCCCGCGGACGGACCGCGGATTCTCCCCGTTTGTACCGCCGACTGATCGGAGGAGGGGTAGGAAAATCTACGAAATTATCAACAGCATCCCGGGAGAATCCTCCTTTGCCGGCTGGCCGACGGCCTTCGTCCGGCTGGCCGGATGCAACCTTCGGTGCACGTATTGCGATACGCAATACGCCTTTGACGAAGGCAGGGAAATGTCCATCGGCGAAATTCTTCAGGTCATTGAGACATTCCTGACCCGTTTTGTCCTGGTGACCGGAGGGGAGCCGATGCTGCAGCCCTCGGTTCATGATCTGTTCCGCAGCCTATTGGAGCGAGGCTATACGGTGTTGTTGGAAACGGGAGGACAGGTTTCGCTGTCCGAAGTTGATGGACGCGTACACAAGATTATGGATTTCAAGTGCCCGTCCAGCGGCATGGAAATGCATAATGATTACGATAATGTTCGCTATCTGACAAAGCGGGACGAGGTGAAATTCGTGGTTGGGGACCGGCAGGATTTCGATTGGGCCTGCGATCTGGTGCGGCGGCATAACTTGACCGCCTGCGCGGGTTCCGTTCTGTTTTCCCCGATCCACTCGATTTTGCCCTATGAAGCGCTGGCGAGTTGGGTGTTAAACTGCGGCCTTCCGGTTCGGTTTCAATTGCAGCTTCATAAAATCATCTGGCCCGGCGTACGGCGCGGGGTATAGCCGGAATCAGCCTGAGAAAGCCATGAACAGCTGGGATATTGTAAGCCAGATTCGGCGGCGGGTTCGTGATGAAGAGGGAGTCCTGCGCAAGCCGGCCGATCTGCGCGTTGCACTTTGCCAGCCGCTTCCGTATGCCGCTGCAATGAGTTCTCTTGGATATCAGACCATCTATCGCGAAATCCACCTTCATCCCGGGGCCGGCGCCGAACGCGCCTTTCTGCCGGACAATCCGGAAGTATATCGAAGGAACCGCGTGCCTGTTCTGGCCTACGAGAGCGAAACGCCGTTGTCGGGCTTTCCCGTGATCGCCTTTTCAATTGCCTATGAGCTGGAGCTGACGGGAATTCTGGAGATGCTGGATCTGAGCGGCATCCCGTTGCTGCGGCAGGAGCGCTCTGAAAAGCACCCTATGATAATTGCAGGCGGACCGCTCACGCAGTCTAATCCGGCGATACTGGCTCCGTTTGTGGATCTCATCATTCTCGGGGACGGAGAAGAGCTGATTCACACATTTCTGGATGTCGCGGCCTCCGCCCCGCGCGGAGAAACGCTTTCGGTGCTTTCGGGAATGCAGGGCTGTTATGTGCCCGGCGTCTCCCCCGGCTTCCCCGAAATGGCCAGGGCTCGTGATGAAGCGCTTCCGGCGTTTTCGCAGATTCTTACAAAAAATTCTATTTTGGCATCCATGTTTCTTGTCGAGCCGGAGCGCGGCTGTTCGCGCCGATGCGCATGAGCACGGTACCCAGTACGGTTTCCTCCCC